>CALCFP010000174.1 GCA_937900725.1 uncultured Bacteroidota bacterium
GTATGGAATGCGCAATTGAGTGAAAATAATGATTTTGAGTTTGAGTACGATTCGACTCAAGAAGGCAATTTTATAGCCCGTTTGGTAAAATACAAAGGATATTCCGAATCGGTTTCAGTTCCAACTGTAATTATCACCGATAGCGCAGAATATACAGTTATATACATAAATAAAGAAGCGTTCTGCGAGAACAAGCGTATCAAAACCGTCAAACTGCCGACTACACTTCGAGGGTTTGGTGAAAGAGTGTTTAAAAATTGTACGGCATTGGAGTCAATAGTCATACCCGATTCGGTTGACAGAATCAGCGAGAGTATGTTTTATGGTTGCAGCAGCCTGAAATCTGTAGGGTTCAGCCCGTCGATGGAGTATATAATGAATGGCGCATTTGAGAAATCGGGATTGGAATTTGTTGCGCTCCCCAAAACTGTTACGTCCATCTATGACTTTGCATTTGCCGAATGCGAAAATCTGAAACTGGTTTACATACCCGAAACGGTTGTAAAAAATGAGTATTACGCATTTGTCGATTGCACTAACGCTACCATTTACTGTGCCGCTGCAAAACAACCCGAAACGTGGAAAGAATTGTGGAACGAAGATGGCGGCAAGGTTGTGTGGGGACATTCTGTCCCTGCTGATTCAACGCTTGAATTAAAATTTGCAACAAAATCTGACGGTACTGCTGCAGTTGCCAGCTGCCCAAGCGAAGAATCTTCGATTGATATCCCCACAATGGTAATGATTGACAGCTCTGTTTATTTTGTAACGGGCATTGTGGACGGGGTATTCGCCGGTTGCCGGAATCTGAATAATATTAATATAGAAGAGAATAATCCTGTGCTGACATTAGTCGACAGCGTTCTGTTTGATAAGATGAATGCCGCATTATTAGCCTGTCTGGCAGTGAAAACCGGGACCTATACAATTCCAGACTGGGTTACAAGCATTAATTCTAAAGCGTTTATGAATTGTAGCAATCTGCAAACAGTTCAAATTCCAAATTCTGTTACAGAGATTGGCGCATACGCTTTTGATGGCTGTGGTGATTTAACTATTTATTGCAAAGCAAGTTCAAAGCCGTTAGGTTGGAATGATGGGTGGAATCCGGACAACTGCCAAGTAATATGGGGAAGATTTACTCCTGTCATCGAATCTGCCGCCACCGCTGTGAACATATATGCTTATGGCAATACCATTGTGGTTGAGAACGCAACGGATGAAATCAGCGTTTATGATGCAATGGGACGCCTTGTTGGTAGGGACGCGATTAATCGCGTCCGCGCAGAAATCCGCATCAACAAACCTGGCGTTTACATTGCAAAAACCGGCGCTGCGGTGAAACGGATTGTTATGAACTGATAAATTTGTAAACAACTGATAATGTGGCAGGGATGCGATAAATCGCATCCCTACTTTGTTTAAATTCTGCCAAACACGAAAGCGCTCACAAATAGATAAATCAGCAAAAACAACCAATAACATTTTCGGTCTAATGGTCAAATTTGGTGATAAATTCATTGAAAAAAATCACTAATGGTCAAATTTGGTGATAAAAGCAAATACAAGATAATATATCTTCATTCAAATCATATAGCGATGTTCGCGACTATGTTAAAAATGTATGGGCAGGTTCTAATAAAAGAAAACAAGAAATAGTTAACGAACTGTTTTCAATTTATGAAAAATATGATAAATAAAATAAGACAATTTATCGGTTTTATAGTAATTGGTTTAGTCTTTGCAACCTGTGATTCTTCTATGACTGATTATTATGATATAGCCATTTATTGTCAGGAAACTGAAATTAAAATTAAAGTTATATCAGACGAATTTTCCATAACACACAATGACGGACCGTATTATTACGATAATGCAGACTTTCTTTGGCTATATATAGGTGTTGAAGAATTTGAGTCATCTATTTTCAATGCAAATGCAATAGTGGTGTATAAAATAGAAAATCAGCAAATTGTTGATTCAATAACATTTGACAAGACAAATTCCTCAACAAAAAATTTAATATTGTCCAAAAACTATAAATATAGGTTGGCGGAAGATTCACAAAAAGGAACTAGAGAACACCACTATTCTTATAAAATCACTGAGGAATATTTTAACTCTAATTACTATGAAAACCCATTACTCTCTCAACCTGATGATATTTTTTATTAGACAACAAATATGATTGAATTTGGATGCGCAAAGTATATGTTAAATACGTTGATACATATTGCTTAATAATCTGAACTACAGTAAATTTGATATTTATGAAAAACGCTATATGTAAGGGATTTTTATTCATCTGCAGTGCAATGTTTATTTCTGCAATTATAGCATCTTGTGTTACTGAAGAATGCGATTATTATAATATCAGCATTCATTGTAGAAAAATTAATGTAGAATTAAAATTAATATCGAAAGGAACTTCTTTAATATATAAAGGAGATTATTATTCTGATACAGACGTTTTTTTCAAATGGGAATATGAAAATGAATTTAAGCCAATCATTTTCGAATCAGACAGTCTTTATGTATATAAAATTGAAAATAAACAAATTACAGATTCGATATTGTTCGTTAAATCAAATAATTCGGGAAAGAATTTGCTACTTCCACGAAATTATAAAAAACGCCAATCAGAATCGTACAGCGGGCATCTTAAACAAACTAAGTTTATCAATATTGAATATAATTACAATATCACCGAAGATTATTTTGACTCTGACGATTATGTAAATCCATTATTAGATTAATATTTCATATAAGATTGCCTACGAGCCCCATTTTTATTCAAAAACCCTTAAAAATGCTTTGGATTTTAGCCCAATGAGTCTTATTTTTATGCGTTTGGTTTAACTGAAAAGCATTACAAATGAAACTAAAATTAAACATCCGGAAAAAAATCAGTTTATTGGTACTGGTTCCACTTTCAGCGTACATTATATTCTTGATAATCTTCATAGGCATAAGCACTGCAAATCAAGCAGAATTTGATTCGGGACACACAAGCCGGCTATTGTCAGAACGTTCAGCCTGCCATGCAGAAATTGTAATTAATGGTTACCGTGCAAGTCTTAACACATTGTCAAAAGCGCTTTCAAATTCCACATCAACACTCAATGACGGACAACGCGAATCATTCAGGAATGCACTCCTGAACATTTCACAAGGGCAAAAATGCTGGGCCTTGATAATGTCCGACTATTATGCCGACACTAACTACAACAATGGCGAATGGCTGCTCATTCAGGCAAACGCCAACAACGAAATATCTATCAACAACAACCAAAACACCATACGCAACAAATACAAAGACATTTTGAGTTCATCAACCACCATATTCTCCGACCCTTACGAATCAGGTGGCAAATGGATGATGAACATCAGCACTCCAATCTACAGAACCGGCGACATTTGCGGATTCGCATGCAAGACTGTTGACATCAAAGATTTCGACATCATGTCGCAAAAAGTGGCGAAGGCATTTAACGATGAAGTGACAAAACACATCATCAACAACAAAGGCATTGTCGTATATTCAAGCAATGATGCCGACATCAACCAGACATTCAATGCCGGCATCACCGACAGTATAAAGGCCAAACACATTAAAGAACAGATAGTCAAAGGCGAATACATTACAAACCTGTTTGAACAGGACAGCAAGAATATGAATACATATTTCACGCCATTGGCAATAGGTCCAAATTGTAATTGGTCTTTGGCACTGACATTCCCTGTTACAAACATCACACACACGACACTTGAAAACATTTCAACAACAATATTGGCTGCAATTATTGGCCTAATCTTGATGATTGGCCTAGTTCTATGGATAGCAAAAACCATCACTGCACCTATCTTAAACACTACAAAAGCCTTGAAATTGCTAGCATTGGGCGATACTGAAAACATAGAAGAACTCGACATCAACACCAACGACGAACTGGAAGAAATGTCAGATTCGCTTAACCAAGTAGTTGAAGGCATGCGCAAATCCGAATCATTTGCATTGGAAATTGGCGAAGAAAAATTTGACAACGACTTCCACACACTGAGCGACAAAGACCGTTTAGGCGGTGCATTGATAAAGATGCGCGACAACCTGAGCGAAAGCAAGAAAATAGAAGCAAGACGCAAGGAAGAGGAAGAATTGCGCAATTGGGCAACCGAAGGCATTGCCAAGTTTGCTGAAATTCTGCGTAAGGACCAAGACAATATGAAATCGTTGAGTTACAACCTCATGTCAAATCTGGTCGATTACCTGAACGTCAATCAAGGAGCCTTGTTTGTCCTGAACAACGACAACGAAGAAGAACCCGTATTTTCACTGACAGCAGCCATAGCATACGATCGCGACAAATACATGAACAAGGACATTCGCATTGGCGAAGGCCTGGTTGGACGATGCGTTTACGAACGCAAAACCATATACATCACCAAGGTGCCTGACAACTACATTCAGATAACATCTGGCCTAGGCAATTCCAATCCAAGTTGCGTGCTTATTGTTCCTTGCTCGTTAAACGATGAAGTATACGGAGTCATAGAGATTGCCTCATTTGAAGAACTCAAGCCGCACGAAATAGAATTTGTCGAGAAACTTGGTGAAAGCATCGCTTCTACAATATCAAGCGTCAGAGTTACTGAAAAGACCGCAAAACTACTGAAAGCCAGCCAAATTCAAAGAGAAGAATTAGCTTCGCAAGAAGAAGAACTGAGGCAAAACCTTGAAGAGATGCAAGCCACTCAAGAAGACTTGCGCCGACAAATGGAAGAAAACCAAGATATGAAAGATAATCTTTCAAAAGAGATTGGCCTGATGAACTCACTTATGGATAACATCAACGACTACATATACTTCAAGGACTTGGAAGGCAAATTCATCAGGGTTTCAAAATCATACCTGCGCCTCGCCGAAGTCGATTCTTACGACGATGTTCTTGGCAAGAGCGATTTCGACTTGTGCGAAATCCAGACAGAGGCACAACGCTACTTCGCCGATGAACAAAGAATCATCAAGACTAAGAAACCTATGCTCAATCAAATTCAATGTGAACACCGCTTTGACACAACGATATACACTTCAACATCAAAGTATCCACTGTACGACAGCTACGGTAACGTAATCGGAACCTTTGGCCTGACATCGGAAATCACAAACTCCATACTTGCCAAAGGCCAATCCAATAATGACGTAAACAAATAATTGAGCCACAACATTTAACAATAGAAACAAAATGAAAATCAATCTGAACATTAAATCGAAAATCATTCTTTTCATTTTAACTCCAATAACAGTATTCATCCTATTCTTGATTTTGTTTGTAGGTATCCGCAACACAAATCGAGCAACCACAAACGCAGAAAACTTGATGAAGCAGGTGGCAGAAAAACATGCAAAACAAGCAACCGCCATACTTAACAAATACGTGACGAATGTGTACACCTTAGCCAACTCATTTGGTGGAAATTATCAATACTTGTCTGACAACCAACGCAAAATATACGGCAACATCTTGTACAACACATCTGAAACCGACAACAGCGATGTTTGGGCGATTTGGAAATCGGAAGTTTACGGCGACAGCAACTATATGGACAAGGAATGGATATTACTGCAACCATCTGATGGATATTCAAAAGTTAACGACTTTACGTTCGACTTTGAAAACAGATATGGCAGTTGCCTTGAAACTTCAACAACAACTGTTTCAGCTCCATACGAATTCGAAGGCGCTTGGAAGATAAATATAACCTCTCCTATTTTCAATAACGGTGAAATTTGTGGATTTGCAGGCATAACCATAAAAAACACCGAGTTTGAAAGCATCACTATTGACGATACTTTTTCAGGCACACAAATCTTCGTTATCAACCAAGACGACAAATGCATATTGTCAAATACACAAAGTCCCATCAATGAATATTTCACATTCAGCGGCGACACTGCAAGCATCGCTTCTTTCAAGAAAATGATTGCAAATGGCGACTTTGCCACTAAGAAAATGAACATAAATGGTCAGGAAACATTCACTTTAATGGCACCTGTAAAAGTCGAGAAGATTAAATTTTGGAGCGTAGGTTTGTTACAGCCATCAAGCATCACTACCAACAAAGAAATGCATTCTCTGTTCATATCAATATTATCAGCCGTTATTGGCTTAATCATCATATGCATCATCATAATAATTGTTGCCCACAACATAACAAAGCCTATCACTGAAACAACAGAAGCATTGAAATATCTTGCTCAAGGCGACACTGAAAACATTAAGACATTAAACGTACGCACCAACGACGAACTAGAAGAAATGTCCGAATCACTTAATATGGTCGTTGACGGAATGCGCAAATCTGAAACATTTGCACTAAACATTGGCGAAGGAAAATTTGACAGCGATTTCCACACATTAAGCGACAAAGACCGTCTTGGCGAAGCGCTCATAAAGATGCGCGAGAATCTTCTTGAAAACAAAAAGGAAGAAACTGCCCGCAAGGAAGAAGAAGAGTTGCGTAATTGGGCAACCGAAGGCATTGCAAAATTCGCCGACATCCTACGCAAGGACCAAAACAACATGAAATCGCTCGGCTTCAATATCATGTCAAACCTTATTGACTACCTGAATGTTAGCCAAGGTGCCTTATTTGTCGTCAACAACGACAATGAAGACGACATTTTCTTCTCCCTTATAACAGCCATAGCCTACGGGCGCGACAAATACGTAAAGAAGGACATCCGTGAAGGCGAAGGACTAATTGGACGTTGCATCTACGAACGCAAGACTATATACTTGACTGACGTTCCTGACAACTATATGAGAATCACATCTGGATTAGGAACAGCAA
>CALCFP010000175.1 GCA_937900725.1 uncultured Bacteroidota bacterium
GACAAATATCCGCATCTTAAGGACTCGTTTATGTTGATGCATCAGTCAGATTGGAACTGCAAGGTTCAAATAACCGACAATTTCAAGTTGATAAAAATACATGGTGACCTTGTCCGTTGTGACATTGATAGAGGTTTCGACCTTGTTTATCAAGATGCCTTCGCGCCTGACAAGCAGCCTGAATTGTGGTCGGAGAATTTGTTCCGTAAATTGTATCAGTCCATGAACACCAATGGCATTTTAGTCACCTATTCTGCGAAAGGGCAGGTTCGGCGCAATATGCAGAATGCTGGATTTAAGGTTGAAAGGCTTCCAGGACCACCTGGCAAAAGGGAAATGCTACGCGCCAGTAAAGTGTAGAGTGCTAATATCATATTTTTGTTCAGGTACTTGCAATCGCCAATTTTTATTCGTATCATTGATAATGTATCACGCAAGTATTAATGAACGTTTCTTCATTCCTTGACAAGAATCCATTTGTCAGGATTATTATTCCTTTCATTTTAGGAATAATATGCTGCAATTACAGGTTTACGCCAGTCATTGTATCGCTGGCTGCGCTTTGCGTGTTTGTGTCAATTGCGGCTATTGCCTACAGCAGGGGCTTCCCATACAAGAGCAGGTGGATGTTTGGCCCGGTTCATTTTTCAGTTTTCTTTGCATTGGGGCAACTAATGTTTGGAATCAGCATTCCTCCCGAAATGTCAGACGATGTCAGCAATCACAAGTTCAACTATCGTGCCTGTGTTGCAAGTTCGCCATCTGAAGGATTGAAGGCCTATAAGGTTGATTTGCGGATTGAGGCGGTCAATGTCTTTGACAAATGGCAGAATTTAGATGCCAAGGTTGTAGGAACAATAATGAAGGATTCGCTTGCGCGCCAGTTGAAGGCGGGGCAGACCATTGAGTTCTCATCGCGAATTGATTCGCTGAATGCGCCCAAGAACCCGTTTGGATTTGATTATTCGCAGTACTTGCAACTCAATGGTGTTCAAGGCAGTCTGTTTTTGAATTCTGGCGATTGGCGAATAGAGAAGGAGAATGTTCGCGGCGTGTCGTACCATGCATTGAATGTCCGCCAGAAATTAGTCGGGCTGCTTGAGAAGTCGGGACTGAGTGGCAATGAGTTAGGACTCGCTTCCACGCTTGTGTTAGGGTATAAGAACAATATCGACAGCGAAGTCAAACAGGCGTATATGAATGCTGGCGCGATGCACGTGCTGGCGGTCTCTGGTATGCACGTGGGCATAGTATGTGCCGTGCTGAATGTGATAATGATGCTGTTTGGCGGAAGAAAATGCTTCAGGATTAAACGCGTCCTGATTGTATTGTTGCTTTGGGCGTATGCATTTATCACGGGCCTTTCGCCATCGGTGTTGCGGGCTACGGTAATGTTCACGGCATTTGAAATAGGCCGTTTGGTCGACCGTGAGACATCGACATATAATTCATTGGCCGTATCGGCTATGGTGTTGCTTTGCATCGACCCAAATATGCTTTTTATGGCAGGCTTTCAACTGTCGTATGTGGCGGTTATCGGCATTGTGTTTTTTCAACCACGCATTGTCAGGTTGTTGCCAGTGAAAAAAATGAACGTTGTGCTGAAATACATTTGGGAACTTACTGCGGTCTCTATTTCGGCTCAGATATCTACCTTTCCGTTATGTCTCTTTTATTTTGAGCGTACGCCAGTGTATTTTTGGCTGTCTAACGTGGTTGTGTCGCCTGGCGCAGTAGTCATGATATCGCTGACATTGTTGCTGTTGGCGGTGTCTCCGTTTGCTTCATTGTCCAATCTTGTTGGCTTCCTGACTTCAAGTTTTGCCAAGTTGATGAACTTTTTGGTTATGTCGATAGCGAATTTGCCGCATTCAACCATTGAAAATACCAATATTACAGTGTTTCAGTCCATGGCAGTTGCCCTTGCCATTGTTGCCGTTTCAGCATGGATGATTTCGAAAAACTGTAATTGGCTTATCGGCTCGCTGTCTGCCTTGCTTTTGTTTTTTATGCCGTTTACTGTCAATAAGATGCGAAATCTACAGACTCAGGCATTGTGCGTTTACTATTCGCCCAAACAGATGATGTCGCAGTTTGTCAGCGGTTGCCGCTCATATTGGATGAATGGTTTTGGCGATAGTGGGCGGCAGGCCTTCAATGAAGTCGCATTCG
>CALCFP010000176.1 GCA_937900725.1 uncultured Bacteroidota bacterium
TTTCGATATTTCCGATGCGTATCTGGCGGCGCCTTCAAGCGGATGGCGCATGATGATGAGGTCGACATAGCATCCAACCATTAATATGGTGTCCTTCAGTGTCTCGCCTTTCGATACGCTTGTCTGCGAACTGTCGGAGAATCCCAAAACCTTTCCGCCCAATCGGTTGACTGCGCTTTCAAAACTCAGCCTTGTCCTGGTTGATGGCTCAAAGAACAGCGTTGCCGCAACTTTCCCGTCGAGCAGTTTCTGCACCGGATTTTTTTCAAAATAGGCCGCAAGGTCCATTATTTCAAGATAATCATCTTTCGAATAATCATCAATCGCAACTAAACTCTTGTATTTCATCGTGTTGTTTTTTTGAGCAGAATGCTCCGTTTCGGGGTTTAAATATATCTACTCTTGTCGAATTTGTCTTTATTTTTTTTGAGATAATTTATCAACGTTTTAGACCATTGAAATAAAGCAGTCGTTTCCGTGTGACTGAAAATCGATTTTCGCAATCCGTTCCCGATGTTGTCGGTGTTGTAATTCGCAATTAAAAGGTACAATGTTTATCTATTCTTCTAAATTTGCACTATTTAAAAATTACAATCAGTCATGATAACATTTATAGTTGCAATTTTGGCGCTTGTGTTGGGTTATGTGTTCTACGGCGCCTTTGTCGAACGAGTATTTGGTGTTGATGCCAATCGTGCAACACCAGCCTACACCAAGCAAGACGGCATCGACTATATTCCGATGCCATTGTGGAAGGTGTTCCTGATTCAGTTCCTGAACATCGCGGGCACAGGCCCTATTTTCGGAGCTATTGGCGGCATCCTGTTTGGCCCGGCTGCGTATCTTTGGATAGTCTTCGGATGCATTTTTGGCGGCGCTCTCCATGATTTCATGTCGGGAATGGTCTCTTTGCGCAAGAATGGCGCATCGTTGCCTGAAATCGTAGGTGACGAACTTGGCCGCAATGTCAGGTTTGTGATGCGTCTTTTCACCTTGCTGCTTATGGTGATGGTGGGCGCGGTTTTTGTCACAACGCCTTCGCAGTTGCTTGGCGCGCTAACGCCAACCGAAGGTTTTTTTGGTGGCTACACCTTTTGGTGCATCGTGATTTTCATCTATTATATTATGGCCACTTTGCTGCCAATCAGCACGCTCATAGGCAAGATTTATCCACTTTTCGGACTTGCCTTGCTGATAATGGCCGTTGGCGTTTTTGCAGGCATTTTCACACATCCAGGCGAAATGCCGGAGATTACTGAAGCCTTCCACACTCATCATCCAAAAGGTTTGCCAATATTCCCATATCTGTTCATAACCATCGCCTGTGGCGCCATAAGCGGATTCCATGCAACCCAAAGCCCCATGATGGCGCGTTGCCTGAAAAACGAGCGTTACGGACGCATCGCATTTTATGGCGCTATGATTGCCGAAGGCTTTGTGGCATTGATTTGGGCCGCAGCCGCCATAAGGTACGCAAACGGCACATCAGAAAGCCTTGCAGGGCTGATGACGGTTAACGGCAAGTCGAATCCTGCCAACATTGTCAATTTTATCTGCAACGATTGGCTTGGCCGCATAGGAGCGGTGCTAGCCATTCTCGGTGTTGTGGCTGCGCCAATTACTTCGGGCGATACAGCCTTGCGTTCGGCTAGGCTCATCACCGCCGATTTTCTCCATTTCCCGCAAGACAAGGTTTGGAGGCGTTTGGCAGTTTCGTTGCCTATCTTTTTGCTATCAGGTGTGCTCATGTTCATCAATTTCGATGTGCTTTGGCGATATTTCGGATGGTTCAACCAGACGCTGTCCATATTCACATTGTGGGCCTTGACATCGTACCTTTATCGCAAAAAGAAGAATTACTACATTACACTTCTGCCCGCCATTTTCATGACGGCCGTCTGCAGCACATATATATTGCTTGCGCCAGAGGGCTTTGAACTTCCGCCAATCGTAGGCTATACATTCGGCCTGTGCTTCACTGCATTCCTGTCTGTCGCCGCGATTCAGGGCATAAAAAGCAGAGGCGTCATATTGCGCAAGGCAGTAAAGAAAAGGCAAGCCGAAGCCTTGAAAATGTCAAAAAAGACATCAGAGGATTAAAAATAGTGCCGAGGGTTATAAATTCCGACTATTTATATACATTTGGACATCAATTTTAATAGAATTTAAATAGACTTTTATGAAAACTAAATTATCACTTGTTGCCTGTGCAGTTGTTGCAATGGGCTTATTCTCAAATTGCGCTAACAATGCTAATACTCCAGCAGTATGCAATGCAAATGATTCTACATCAGTTAATTCTGACTTGATTGCATTTATCGATGTAGATTCAATCATCAATAACTACAAGTTGGCACAGGAACTTGACAATGCCATTATGCAGAAATATGCCAATATGAAGTCGAAACTTGACCGTGAGGCAAAGTCTTTCCAAAAGGACGTTGAGACATTTCAGGATAAGGTTCAAAAGGGCATATTCCTCACAACACAACGCGCCGAGGAAGAACAGCAACGCCTTGTTCAACGTCAACAGGAACTTGAGAAACTTGAGGCTGAATACACCAACCAATTGGCCATTGAACAGCAAAACATGAACAACCAGTTGTTTGAGAAGATTTCCGCCTACATTACCAAGTACAACACGCCAGAGCGCTACAAATTCATCCTTACCCGCACAATTGGCGGAAGCATGTGGTACGCAAACGAGTCGTTCAACATTACCAACGATATCGTTAAAGGCTTGAACGAAGAGTACGAGGCAAGCAAGAAATAATGATTATTGAATAATAACCCATCAAAAGGCCGTTTGCATTGCAGACGGCTTTTTTTTGTGCTTGGCAAATGCAATTTTCAAGCATCTTTTTATAACTGATAGTTGTTGCCGTATGATAGTAATTCATAACTTTACACCAATTACAGGCATTCGTCATAAATAAAGGGGAGTCCTATAAATTGCTTTGTAGTGATTTTGAAGATTTTGTCAGGCAGATCCTGTAGAGACGTGGTGCACCGCGTCTCAAACGATCCAGCAAGATGGCGACAAAAATTCAAAAGCACACAAAAGATTGATGAATAATCCATATTTAAATAAATGAAAATCGGGGAATTTATAGAAGTCCCCTAAATCTTAAAACAGTACATTATGATTAGATGGGGAATTTTGGGCGCCGGTTGGATAGCCGAAAAGATGGCAGGCGATTTCCGCCGTGTCAAAGGCGCTAAGATAGTGGCCATTGCGGCACGAGACTTGAATAGGGCTGAGGCTTTCGCCCAAAAATACGGCATTCAAAAAGCCTATGGAAGTTATGAGCAACTTGCATCTGATCCCGACATTGACATAGTTTACATAGCTACAACGCACAATTTCCATTTGGAGCACGCCATGCTTTGCCTAAAACATAACAAGAATGTGCTGTGCGAAAAGCCGATAACGGTAAACGCCAAGGAATTTGCCATAATGCGGAATGAAGCCGAAAAACGCAATCTTTTCCTTATGGAAGCCTTTTGGACAAACTTCCTGCCACCTGTGGTAAAGGCCAAGGAGTGGGTCGATTCGGGTGTTTTGGGACAGATTGAGGTCATACAGTCGGGTTTGGGCTTTGTTCAGAACGGCAGACAGGAAGGACGATTCCTGAATCCAGATTTGGCCGCAGGCTCGTTGCTCGATTTGGCCATCTACAACCTGCAGTTCGGCAAACTGATGGCAAAGTCGGAGGAGGCCAGTTACTCGATGATGGCGCAGAAGACGCCCAAGGGCATTGACATGGTCGATTCCATACAGGTGCAATATCAAAATGGTATATTGGGCTTGTACACTGCAAGTTCCGATGCGCTGTTCGTCAACGATGCCTATATCATCGGTACAAAGGGCAAGATCATTGTCAAGGATTTCCACATGACACGCAAGGCGATACTCATGGTTGGCGACACAGTGGTGGAAACGTTTACCGACCGCCGTACAACATCGGGCTATGACTACGAAGCGCAGTCTGTCACCGATTGTCTGCGAAAAGGTTTGAAGGAAAACCCGCAACGCACATTGTCCGACACCGATGAAAGCATGAAACTGATGGACCAGATGCGCCAACGCATAGGGTTGAAGTACCCGTTTGAGTAGTGCTTTCAATTTACTATTTTGCTTTGATAGATATTATTGTATATTTGAAATCAGATTATTATTCAATAAAAATGAAGACAAGCGTTAAACTATTGGCAATGGCTGCCGTTGTGGCTTTATTTGCATCATGCGACAAGGATGAGGATGACATTGCAGATGAATATGTTGAAAAGAATGAATCCGTGGCTTTTGCAAATGGAAATGAACAACTTGGTGAAGGCCTTGTTCAAGAGCAAAAAGGTATGTATACTCATAATGGTTATGGTTGTGTGGACCTAGGATTGCCAAGTGGCCCGTATTGGGCGACTTGCAATGTTGGTGGCGAGAATCCCGAAGACTATGGTGGTTATTATCAATGGGGGGCATTGTCAACCGTTGATAATGGCTGGTTATCTGCCGATAATTTCAAGACCCGTGTAAGTGCCGATAATGAATATGAACTCGATACTTTATTTGATGTAGCAACACAACTATGGGGGGGCAATTGGAGAACGCCATCAATAGTCCAGCATATGGAATTGCAAAGAGAGTGTTATTGGGTATGGACTGACAATTACAATGAAACAAACGTAAGTGGCTATATTGTATATAAGTCAAAAAGCGCTGAAGGCAAAGGTTATAAAGTGTATTTTGGAGATACACCAAGTGCATCTTACAATATTGCAAAGGATGCTCATATTTTCTTACCTGCTGTTGGATACATATGGGGTGATGAAATGCTAAATGCAGGCATTTATGGTTATTATTGGTCGCGGTCATGCATTTATAATGAAGCCAATGTTGATGCGTGTGATAATTTTTTTGACATATATGAAGTTGGATGGATTTATTCCTCTTGCGATGCTAAACATCCTGTGCGTCCAGTTTGCTCATTTATTGAATAAAAGTTATATTGTTAAATGAAACAAAGCCTTGTAGAGTAATCTGCAAGGCTTTGTTTATGTATAAATTAGTTGAAGGAGAAGAACCTATTCTCTGACTATCAAATCCTTTCCGATTGACTGTCGCCAAGCGTTTGTTGCATTGAGGCTGAATTCGCAGCCGCAATATTGTTGCTCGTAGAAATGGTATTGCTTGATAATCTCGACACGGCGCTCGCTCAAACCGCCTTTGCGCCAGTTCTGGTCCCAGAATTGCGCATTTTCAACTTGCTGTGATGCCCAGTTGCCAGCCACGTTTATCTGTTCGAGGCTTTTCCACCTTGACGATGCAAGCGTTGTTGTGAACAATCTAAATCCGTTTTTGCTTGCAAATTGTGCAGTGCGGAGCATTCGGTACTTGAAACACTCAAGGCAACGGTGACCGCGTTCGGGTTCGTTGGCAAATTGTTTTGCACCATTAAGCCAGGCCTCGTGGTTGTAGTCATCGTCAACAATGTCGAGCCCCAAATCTGTGGCGAAGCGGGTGCATTCGTCCTTGCGTATGATATATTCGCTTTTTGGGTAAATGTTTGGATTGCAATAGAATATTGTAGGTTTGATGCCGTTTTTCAGCATGCATTCCACAATCGCCGACGAGCAAGGCGCACAGCACGAATGGAGCAGGACTTTTGTCTCTCCGTAAGGAACATTTAGTTTTAAAAATTGATGTTGCATAACTACACAAAAGTACAACAAAACACATCCTTGCAATTTGCAGTCGATTAATGATTGTGTGGTTTGGGCAAAAATGAAGCGTAAGGGTATTCTATCTTACTTAAATAATCCTTCAATCTCCTGATTAGTCCTGTATAGGCCAACTTTAGCGGTGGCCAGGCGTTCGCCGGCATCGTTGTGGACGTCAACGTTGCAAGTGCATAATTTGTTTGTCGCGGAAAGAACGGTCGCTTCGGCAATTATGGTCCCAGTGTTGCAACTCTTGAAATATGAAATGTCGGCGTTTATCGTCAGCACAACGCGTCCGAGTGAGAAGCCGGCGACAGCACCTGTGAAATCGGCTATGGTATAAAGCAGTCCGCCTTGTGCAGTGTTGGCTCCGTTTATGTGCATTGGCGCGATTTTCACTTCGCAACGGGCATAACCTTCTCGGCATTCTGTTATTTCAATGCCACATGCCCTGACAAAGTTGTCGGCCGCAAAATACTTTTGGCTTGCTTCCAGTAGGTTCATCAGTCAACGTTGTAAACCTGATTCAACTCCACAAGTTGCATCTTGTTTGCCTGCAATACGTTTACCAAGCGCTCGTTA
>CALCFP010000177.1 GCA_937900725.1 uncultured Bacteroidota bacterium
CAAAAATTGCGCCGACTGCTATTTCTCGCGGAAATAGATCTGGATTGGCACTCCGCTCAAACTGAACGACTCGCGCATCTTGTTCTCAAGATAACGGCGATACGGGTCGCGGATATACTGCGGAAGGTTGCAGAAGAACGCAAACTGTGGCGACGGCGTAGGCAACTGCGTCACGTACTTGATGCGGATATACTTGCCCTTGACGGTTGGTGGCGGATAGTTGTCGATTGCCGAAAGCATCACCTCGTTGAGTTTTGCTGTTGGTATCTTCTGCTGACGGTTTTTGTAAACCTGCATAATTGTCTCCACTGCCTTGAAAACGCGTTGTTTGGTCAATGCCGAGATGAAAAGGATTGGCACATCGTTGAACGGTGCAAGACGCGACCTGATGCCTTCCTCATATTCTGCCATTGTATTGTTCTCCTTTTCAACCAAATCCCACTTGTTGACCAAAACGACAACACCCTTGCGGTTTTTGACAATGAGGCTGAAGATGTTCAAGTCCTGCGCCTCGAGGCCCAACGTGGCGTCAATGATGAGGAAGCATACATCGGATTCCTCGATGGTGCGAATGGCGCGCATAACTGAGTAGAATTCAAGGTCTTCCTCAACCTTGTTCTTCTTGCGTAGGCCCGCGGTGTCGATAATGTTGAACTCGAACCCGAACTTGTTGTAAACAGTGTTTATAGAGTCGCGTGTTGTTCCTGCAATGTTGGTCACAATGTTGCGCTCCTGCTCAAGCAAGGCGTTGATGAACGACGACTTGCCCGCATTCGGACGGCCCACGACGGCGACGTTTGGCAGGTCGCGCGACTCCTCGACGGGCTTAGTGCGGTCGAACTTGGACACTATGGCGTCCATAAGGTCGCCTGTGCCTGTTCCGTTGACTGCCGAAATGCAGAAAATCTCTCCCAATCCCAACGAATAGAACTCACCTGTCAGATACTGACGGTCGATGTTGTCAACCTTGTTGACAGCCACAACCACTGGCTTGCGCGACTTGCGCAATAGTTCGGCCACATCGTCGTCAAGGTCGGTGACGCCGTTTGTGACATCGGTCATAAACAGGATTACATCGGCCTCGTCAATGGCAAGTTTCACCTGCTTGCGGATCTCGCCTTCGAAAATGTCGTCGCTATTGGTGACGTAACCGCCTGTGTCGATAACTGAGAATTCCAATCCGTCCCATTCGCACTTGCCGTAATGGCGGTCGCGTGTGACGCCTGCTGTTGCATCGGTTATTGCCTGACGACTCTCAACCATACGGTTGAATATTGTTGATTTGCCCACATTCGGGCGACCTACTATTGCTACTATGTGTGACATATATATTTAGGATTTAGGATTTTATCCCGATAACTATCGGGATTAAATCAATCAAGTTTGTACCCGAAGAACTTAAGATTCTGTTCCTTGTCGCGCCAATCTTTCTGCACCTTGACAAGGAGTTCAAGATAGACTTTTGAACCTATGAACTGCTCGATGTCTTTTCGTGCCTCGATGCCGACCTTTTTCAATGCGACACCCTGACGGCCGATAATTATGCCCTTGTGTTGCTCGCGCGATACGTAAATTATTGCGCGGATGCGTGTTATGTCGGTTCCTTCTTTATATTCGTCGACAAGCACCTCGCACGAATACGGGATTTCCTTCTTGTAGTTGAGAAATATTTTTTCGCGTATAATTTCCTGAACGAAAAAGCGTTGCGTCTTGTCGGTCAGTTCGTCCTTGTCGAAGTAGGGCGGATTTTCGGGCAACAGTTCCTTAATCTTCTCAAACACCTCGGCAGTGTTGAATTTCTGCAAGGCCGAAACGGGGAAAATCATTGCATTTGGCAGGATTTCGCTCCACATCTGCATTTTCTCTTCAAGAGCCTGCTGGTTGCTTGTGTCAATCTTGTTGATGAGTAGCAGGACGGGGATTTTCACATTACGCACCTTTTCAAGATAATCGTTGTTCTTGTCGAAAGTCTCAACCATATCTGTAACATAGACAATAATATCGGCATCGACAAGCGCCGTATCGACAAACTTGAGCATTTCCTCCTGCAACTTGTAGTGTGGCTTCAGAATGCCTGGCGTGTCGGAATAGACCATTTGGAAATCGTCGCCATTGACAATTCCCATAATGCGGTGACGGGTTGTCTGCGCCTTGTCGGTGATGATAGACAAGCGTTCGCCCACAAATGCGTTCATCAGTGTCGATTTGCCCACGTTTGGGTTTCCGATGATATTTACAAATCCTGCTTTATGTGCCATTTTTCGGAAAATTTGCGCAAAGATAGTGGTTTTTCGTTTTGTACCTGAATATTGGTTTTATTCGCGCCGATATTCGTGTTGATATTCGTGTTGATATTCGCACGGATGACACTGACTACACAGATTTTTCAATGAAAAAAACGCAATTCTTGATTGCTTTCAAATCGCATTGACAAACGCACAGATAACACTGATTACGCAGATTTTCAATACAAAAGACATCGGTGCGAATTTTGAAACGCAATTTTTGGCCGATGAAATACATTTGCTTTCATTTGCGCCTATCTTTGGCACCGACACAGAGCATCTGGTCGGCAAAAGAATATGAATTGATTTACAATCTGATGCACTGCATTTTCTTATCAATCTGAAATGAAAACAGCCGTCAACAACGACATCACGCTCCGAAGCACCACCCTTGCCGATGCGCGTTTCATTTTTGACGCGTTCAGCACGCAAGGCAACTACCTGCGACAATGGTTGCCCATTTCGGCCGACTTCACCGCCGTTATCGATGTTGAAGACTACATTGAGATGAGCGAAGCCGAAGAGACATACAATTTCACCATTGAATATAAAGGAGATATGGCGGGAATCATTTCAATAAGCCATATCAGTTTCGCCAACCGCAGGGCCGAAATCGGCTACTGGCTGACAAAGCCCCTGCAAGGCAACGGGATTATGGTGCGGTCAGTCAAGGCAATTGTCGAATACGCATTCAGCAAACTGAATATGAACAGATTGGAGATAAAATGCGCACCCGAGAACTTGCGTAGCCGTCAAATTCCAATCAAACTGGGATTCAAACTCGAAGGAGTTGAACGCGAAGGCGAAAAGACGGCCGACGGCCTGTTCAACGACCTCGAAGTCTACAGCCTTCTTAAAAACGATTTTCCACAAAAAAATATAAATCATTAAAAACAAGCAATATGGAATGCAAGATAAGCAATCTCAACCTGGAAGTGAAAATAGAGCAGACAGGTGCCGAATTGAGTTCAATAAAGTCGAAATCGACAGGACGCGAATTTGTATGGAACGCCGACCCGAGCATCTGGGCAAGCAGTGCGCCCGTGCTTTTCCCGATTGTGGGCGGACTGAAAAACGGACAGACCTGCTACGACGGCAAGCAATATTCTATGCCCCGCCACGGAATCGTACGCCACAACCCTAACATTCACGTTGTCAGTCAGGAATCGGACCGCATAACGTTTCGCCTGACCGCCAACGAGCAGACGCAAAAGCAATATCCGTTCCTGTTCACCTTCGACATCAACTACCGCGTCAAGGACAACGGCGTAATCGTCAGCCACACAATCAAAAACAACGACACACGCGATATGTTCTTTTCAGTTGGCGCACACCCTGCCTTCAACTGCCCTATCAACAACGGCGAAAAACTGACCGACTACTATCTTGAATTCAGCGAACGCGAAACGCTGTCGACAAGCCCGCTGACAAAAGACGGACTGGTAAAGGACGAGAAAATACCTGTCATCGACGACAACAACATTCTGCCTATCACCGAACATCTGTTCGACAACGACGCACTTATTTTCCGCAACCTGAAATCGCGCAAGGTGACGCTGAAAAGCGACAAGTCAGACTGCTCTGTAGCAGTTGAATTCGCCGATTTCAACTATCTGGGAATTTGGGCAAAGCCGAATGCTCCGTTCGTGTGCATCGAGCCGTGGCTCGGCATTGCCGACAGCGAAAACGGCGACGGTTTGCTCGAGCACAAGGAAGCCATTATCAAACTGCCTGCTGGCGAGAAATTCGAAGCAAAATACACTATCTGGATTACAGAATAGACTGATATTGCCAATCACAAGCCACTTACAAGCCTCGACTACGTTTGCCGGGGCTTTTTTTGGCCCGAAACACTCGGTTGCTGGTTATTAGTTATTGGTCACTGGTCATTGGTTATCAATAAATTACAATAAAATAGCATTTTTATTAGTAAATCGATATAAAACGCATTCGGTTTTTGCCATAAAGACAATGCATTTAGACTACTTTTGTCACACAAAATAGAAACGAGATGACAATTCAAGATTCGCTAAAACAACGCATTCTTATTCTTGACGGTGCTATGGGCACCTGCATACAGAAATTCGGCCTGACCGAAAACGACTTTCGCGGAGCGGAATTCAAGGACCACCCTGTAATGCTCAAAGGCAACAACGACATCCTGAACCTGACACAGCCACAGGTTATAGCCGAAGTACATCAATACTATGTTGATGCAGGAGCCGATATCATTGAAACCAACACTTTCAGTAGCAACAAGATATCGCAACAAGAATATCAATGCGGGCATTTGGTCAAAAGAATGAACACCGCATCGGCACAAAACGCACGCCGTGTGGCTGACGCCTGCACGTCACGCAAGATTTGGGTGGCAGGTAGCATCGGACCTACATCAAAGACTCTGTCGCTGTCGCCCGACATCAATCACCCCGAATATCGCGCAACCGACTTCGACACTATGGCTGACGCCTACACAGAACAAGTTGAAGCGCTTATTGAAGGTGGCATCGATGTATTCCTTATTGAGACTTGTTTTGATGCACTAAACACGAAATCAACACTTTACGCAATACAAAAAGTTCAGGAACGGCTTGGCACCAATCTGCCTGTAATGATTTCCGCAACACTGAACGACCGTAGCGGACGAACCCTTACTGGACAATCGATAGAAGCGTTTTTCATTAGCATTCAGCACTATCCCGTAATATCATTCGGACTGAACTGCTCATTTGGCGCTGAAGAACTGCGACCATTTGTCGAGCAACTGTCGGCAAAACTGCCGTGCTACTTGAGCCTGTATCCAAATGCTGGACTGCCGAACGAAATGGGCGAATACGACGAGTTGCCGACACATACGGCGCAAATAATAAAGCAAATGGCCACCGACGGGCTCATCAACATTGTTGGCGGGTGTTGCGGAACATCGCCTGCTCACATCAAGGCCATTGCCGAAGCAGTGAAGGGCATTCAGCCCCGCAAACCCGCAAAAACAGACGAACGCTTGATTGTCAGCGGATTGGACGTTGTCATCGTTGACAAGGACGAACGCAATTTCACGAATGTAGGGGAACGCACGAACGTTGCTGGTTCCCGAAAATTTGCCCGACTGATATCTGAAAAGAACTACGAAGAAGCCACCAACATAGCGCGCAAGCAAATTGAGGACGGCGCCGACATCATCGACATAAATATGGACGACGCAATGCTCGACAGCGCCACCGAAATGCAGAATTTCGTCAGGTACATCAGCAACGACCCTGAAATTGTGAAAGTTGCGCTGATGATCGACTCGTCAGACTGGGACACCATACTGGCAGGCCTGAAAAATGCGCAAGGCCGATGCATTGTAAACTCGATAAGCCTGAAGGAAGGCGAAGAGAAATTCCTGCAAAAGGCTCGGGAAATCCACCGCCTGGGCGCATCGGTAATTGTTATGGCCTTTGACGAGATTGGTCAGGCCACCACCTACGAGCGCAAGATAGAAATATGCAGACGCGCCTACGACCTGCTGACACAAAAGGCTGGATACAAGCCTTATGAGATAATTTTCGATGTCAACGTGCTGTCGGTCGGGACAGGCATCGAGGAACACGCAAACTACGGCATCGACTTCATACGCGCAGTTGAATGGATAAAGAAGAACCTGCCTGGCGCACGCACAAGCGGTGGCATCAGCAACCTTTCGTTTGCGTTCCGTGGCAACAATCCTGTCCGCGAAGCGATGCACTCGGTTTTCCTCTACCACGCCACTGCCGTCGGACTCGATATGGGCATCGTGAATCCCGCTATGCTTCAGGTTTACGACGAGATTGAGCCTCAACTGCTCAAACTCTGTGAAGATGTGATACTTAACCGCGCATCGGACGCCACCGAGGCTCTTATCGACTTTGCATCAAAACTGAAAGAAAACGCCGACGCAAGCGGGCAAAACGGCACCAAGCAGGAAGTTTGGCGCGAACAGCCTATAGATGAGCGCCTTGCATACGCATTAAGCAAAGGCAACGCAGACTACCTTGCCAACGACTTGAGCGAAGCGATGCAGAAATACGGCAATCCCGTAGAGATAATAGAAGGACCGCTGATGAACGGTATGGACCGCGTAGGAAAAATGTTTGGCGAAGGAAAGATGTTCCTGCCTCAAGTGGTGAAATCGGCCAAGGTGATGAAACAGGCCGTGACCATTCTGCAACCCGAAATTGAATGCCACAACCAATCGACTGGCGACGCTGGCAAACGCGCGAAGGTGGTGCTGGCAACTGTCAAGGGCGACGTGCACGATATCGGCAAAAACATTGTGGCCATTGTATTCGCCTGCAACAACCTGGAAGTAATCGACCTGGGAGTAATGGTTGACAATCGGACCATAATTGAGACTGCCGTCAAGGAAAATGCCGACATCATTGCCGTAAGCGGACTTATCACGCCATCGCTGAAAGAGATGGAAACGCTATGCGAAATGCTTGAGAAAGAAGGTCTTAAAATACCCGTACTGGTAGGTGGCGCAACAACTTCAGCCGTACATACGGCAGTGAAACTGGCCACCCGATACAATTATTTCGTGGCATACGGCCCTGACGCATCTGCATCGGCCGTATTGGCCAAAAGGCTGATGAGCGACCGCGAAGCCACCATTGCCGAAATCAAGCAACAGCAACAAGCCATCCGCGACGGTTACGACAACCGCAAGAACGACATCGTGCCGTTCCTGACCGCCAATGAGAAAGCGCCACAATTTGCGCTATCGACATTCACCAACGGATTCAAATCGACACAAAATATTGAGAAACAGAATATTCCTATTGCAGAGCTGGCAGAATTCATCGACTGGCCTCACCTGCTCTATTTTTGGGGATTCAAGGGCGCCACGCTCGAAAAACTGCTCGAAAACGACGAGGCCCGCAAGACTTACGAATCGGCAAAGGCCCTGCTGAAATCGGTTGAAAAGGACCAAAGCATCGAAGAGTCGGCTGTGCTGAATTTCTTCAATGCACACAAGGAGCAAAACGACATCGTGCTCGACAACGGGCAACGACTGCCGATGCTCCGTAGCCAAAATTTCGGCAACAACTACCTTTCGCTTGCCGACTACTTCTCAACCGCCGAACGCTCAACGCCAATCGGACTTTTCTGCATCAAGGTTGAAGACAAGCATCACCACTGCGACTGCAAATCGTTCGAATGCCTTTTGCGTCAGGCCCTTTGCGCACGTCTGGCCGAAGCCTGCGCCGAAATGATGCAACAACAGGTTGCTGGCGAAACCACAATCATCAGGCCCGCATTCGGCTATCCGTCGTGTCCCGACCACTCAATCAAAGAACTGGTATTCAATGCCATTGACGCAAAATCGAAACTTAATGTCAGCCTGACCGAATCGTACGCCATTCAGCCAACCACAAGCATTTGCGGGCTAATGATTTCGCATAGCGATGCAAAATATTTTGCAGTCGGGAAAATCGACGACGAACAAATTGCCGATTACGCCAAACGCAGAGGACTGGATATTGACACTGTCAAAAAACTGCTGAACGCCTAAAACATCAACAATGAAAATAGTTGTTCTCGACGGCTACTGCCTCAACCCTGGCGACCTTGACTGGAACGCGCTCAAGGAACTTGGCGACGTGGAAATCTACGACCGCACGCCTGCCAATTTGACTATTGAACGTGCAAAAGATGCCGAAATATTGCTCACCAACAAGACCGTGCTGAATGCTGAAAACATGTCGCAACTGCCTAAACTTAAATACATTGGAGTATTGGCGACAGGCTACAACGTGGTCGATTTGAAGTACACAAACGAGCATTCGATAGTTGTGACCAACATTCCTGCGTATGGAACCGCTTCGGTTGCGCAAATGGTTTTTGCACTGATACTTAACATTACCAATTCCGTTGAACACCATTCGAATTTGGTGCGGAATGGCGCTTGGACACGTAGCATCGACTTTTGCTTTTGGGACCGCCCGCAAATTGAACTTGCTGGCAAGACCATC
Organism: uncultured Bacteroidota bacterium; assembly: GCA_937900725.1. Classification (GTDB taxonomy): domain Bacteria; phylum Bacteroidota; class Bacteroidia; order Bacteroidales; family SZUA-534; genus RUG13583. The sequence goes on from CALCFP010000177.1 coordinate 8,279, forward strand.
GGCTTGGTGGGATTGGGAAATACGGGAATGGCTACCGCTAAAATTGCGCTGGCATTTGGTATGAAGGTGATTGCCGTAACTTCAAAAAGCAATCTGCCCGAAGGCATTAGGAGCGTATCGTACAGCGAGTTGTGGCGACAGAGCGACATTGTCAGCGTGCATTGCCCGCTATGCGACAATAATCGGCATCTGATAAACGCCGAAGTGCTGAATCAGATGAAACCAACTGCAATACTGATAAATACAGGTCGCGGTCCGCTTGTCGATGAGCAGGCGCTTGCCGATGCCCTGAACAACGACTGCATTCAGGCATTTGCTACAGATGTGCTTTCGACAGAACCGCCCAAAGCCGACAATCCGCTACTGACCGCAAAAAACTGCTACATAACGCCACATATCGCGTGGGCGACTATTGAAGCGCGCCAACGACTTATGGATATTGCCGTCGGGAATGTAAAGGCATTTATTGACGGTAATCCTGTAAATGTGGTGAATGGATAAAAAATCGAAAGCGCTGTAGCCTTACGGCCACAACGCTTTCAAACACAAACTATTAACATCTATTTTCTTTTTTCCAAATCGCCTTTCATCCAAACGAGTCTCTCGCGGAGGAATGTCTTTATCCATTCCATTTCTTCCGAATAGGAACGGTGCGGAACACTTTCGCCCATTCCGCCAAAACTGAAATCGCCAAATGCCGTTGAATCCATACCTGGCATCGGGAACGGAAATGCGCCAAATCCGCCTGCCGAGTCCATTCCTGGCATTGGGAACGGGAACGCGCCGAATCCGCCTGCCGAATCCATACCTGGCATCGGGAACGGGAACGCGCCAAATCCGCCTGCTGAATCCATTCCTGGCATCGAGAACGGGAATGCACCGAAATCGCCTGCCGAATCCATACCTGGCATCGGGAATCCACCGAAGCCCATATCTTCAAAATCTTCTGGATTGAAATCCATATCCATAAAATCACCGCCAAAACCCGAATTGGTATAGTAATTGACAGTATCGGCCGATGCTGATAGCGACAGTTTTTGCGCGTAAGAGTCTATGTAGGCATCAATCTTGTCAATATCGTCAAGCATAGCGGTCGCTTTTTTCAGCAGAAGGCTGATGAATTCAGGGTCCTTGAACATTTGCACAAACCAATCGGCTTTGGCAATGTGGTAACCTTCGGGGTCGTTATAATAAGCCATATCGTTGCCTTCCTGATC
>CALCFP010000178.1 GCA_937900725.1 uncultured Bacteroidota bacterium
TAAACCGTATCCATATCGAATACAATCATTTTGAAATGGACACGAGGGCAAAGCACCCGCTCGAGTCCAGTTGCGAGAATCGGATATTTGTCGAAATCGTCACGAAAGTTCTGCCCAGGCTCTTTGGCGTGAATCAGACGGACACATACGCCTCGTTTCAGCAAACTTGCAATTTGCCCGAGCAACGGAACCGTTTCGGAACCTTGTTTCACATACAGGTCCTTGATGTCGGCTGTGCCAATCCATAAAGTGTTGCGTACGTTGGCAATGCGCGCAACCACTTCAGAATAGTGCTGTTCGTTAGATATGTATTTGGTAAACATTTATTTACGGCATTCTACATTTTAGTTGACACAACACAGACTTTTTTCACCTTGGTTACATCTCCGTCAAGGTTGAAAACCTCACAATAAATTACGTAGATACCTGTAGGCACGCGATTGTTGTCGTCGTCGAGACCGTCCCAAGCCCAAAAACCACTCGTGCCAAGCATTTCGTTGTTTACCAATGTCCGCATTTTCAATCCTTTAGCATTGAAGATAGTGACATTTGCCACATAGCCTGCCTCATCGAAATTATAGGCTATCTCGAGTTGGTCCTCAAATCCGTCGTTATCAGGCGAGAACACCTCGCTGTTTAGGCTGATCTGCTGACTTGATTCAGTGACAATCGGCTTGTATGCCGAATTCTGAAGTCCAGGAGTGGCCCACCCAGCATATTCCGACGCCGAGTGCCAATTGCCCGAATTATTGGAAGGCTGTTCAAAGTCGATACGCTCAAGACTGACACCGTTTAAATCCTTAAGCAAGGCAAAGTGCATTTTGCTTGTGTAATAAACTTCATCAAACACGTTGCCGAGAGTGTCCAAAAGAACCACCGAACCTTCGTCGTCAGCCATAGTCGGCAACGATGCAACTTGGTATAAATCACCACATTGATAAGTGTTAGCAATATTTTCGGCATTGGCCGTCACTGCCACATAGCAGTTTGGCATCAGCACATAGCCAAGTCCGCCAATGGCTTTAGGGTTCTTAATGTTTTCGCCGTCGCGGTTGGCTATCAGGAAACCGCCAATATTTATGGCGCGTTCCGAACGATTATACAGTTCCACGAAATCGGCTCCGTTGGGATATGGGTTGAATAGAATCTCATTGATGACAATATCATCCGACTGCGGTTTTTCGGGAAGCCCGAATGTCGATTGCCGTTTGCCAATATGGTTCTCTGCAAAATCGGTCAAAGTGGAATCGACTGTCAGCGTGTAAGATGTGCCTTCGACAAGGCTTTGCCCGAGTGTCGCAACGACTGTTGAAAGCGACTGTCCTGAAATTTCGACGCCAATAGGATTGCCGATATTTGGCTCAACATTGATGAGCGATGCATCAGCCAGTCTCACCGTTTCGCTAAACGACAACAACAGTTTGTCATCATCCATTGGCACTACATAAAGCAAGTTTGGCGCAATGGTGTCAGGCATTTGCCTGTATGTCGAATTTTGGGCGCAAGGTGTTCCTCCGTTCTGATTTTCAGTCAATCGTTTCTAATCTTGCTTTTTCTTATGAAACTGCGCGGCAAACTTTGCCGTATTCAGTGCATCGATATATTGTTC
>CALCFP010000179.1 GCA_937900725.1 uncultured Bacteroidota bacterium
TGTACTTCACGTCATGAGAACCGATAATTTAGGCACGGTACTTGCCCGGCTGATCAGGATCCTCAAAGACACGTGGTTCGCCATCAGGCAGATGCTCCCACAATGGCAGATATGGGTTCTGGGCGTTTACAAGGCTTGTAAACACCATGGCGGTGCCCAATGCCAACATTTTCGATAGTTTTCTCATAATATGTTGTTTTTGATGATTATGCGAAAATAGAAAATTCCTGCACAGTTGACACGATGATGACGGATTTATTGGTAATTCGGGGATTTGTTGATTTGTTGATTTGTTGATTCGTTGATTCGTTTAAAGTTTATTTATTGTGAATTGTGAATTGTGAATTGTGAATTGTGAATTGTGAATTCAAAATTATCCATTATCAATTTTCAATTATCAATTAAACGGCTATTCCGTCTTTATTGCCTCGACGGGATTGCGACGGGCGACGCTTAACGACTGCACGGCAACGGTTGTCAATACGAGCAACAGCGTGACTATGGCCGAAATGATGAAATCGACTGGCGTGATGCCTATCTTGTAGGCAAAGTCCTTCAACCAATATGCCACAAAACTGTAGGCGCAAGGCACTGAAATGGCTATTGCCACAGCCACTATCCAGATGTAACGGCGACAGAGCAACGTGAGTATTTCGGCGGTGGTGGCGCCGTTCACCTTTCGTATGCCTATCTCCTTGACACGCTTTTGGTTGAGTGCCATTGAAAGGCCAATTATGCCGATAATGGCAATGAACAACGCAATGATTGTGAGCGCAGAAATGACAAACGAGTAGTTGCGGTCCTTTTGGTACGATTCGGCTATCTTATCATCGGCAAAACACCAATTGAAGTCGGTGTCGGGGAAAACCTTTTTATAAACTTTCTCTATGTCGCTGATAATGTTTGGTGTCTGCATAAGGTTGATACGAATCAGAACATTTTTAAAATCACCCAGCATTACCATTTCGTTTTGACTTACTCTAGGTACATAGTATTGGTAGATTATTGGTTCTATTTCAGAATGAGCATTGCCAAAATTGAAGTCTTTTACCACACCTTGCACAACACCAAAAGGAGTTTGTTCACCAAGTTTCAATTGAGGAACTTGCTGTGCCTTTTTATTAATTATTACTGACGGCATTCCTTTTTCAAAATCATTGCCTTCTATTATGTTTGCTCCAATAACCTTGAAAAAGTCTTCATCTACATTTGGACATCTAATTGAAATATATTCTTGCGTTGAGTCATTGAAATAACCCATACCCATTTCCAATTTCTCCATTGGAACTTCAGAAGTACCAGCGATGCCAATAATGCCTGGCAACTTGCCTGCTTCATCCTTGAATGTGGAATACTTGCTTTCATCAATTTTTACAACCAAAAGACCGTCCTTGTCAAACCCAAAATCTGCCTTAAGTGCATATTTTATCTGCCTATCCATTAATAAAATAGATGTAAATAGCCCGCAGAATATCGCTATCTGAATTATTGTAAGGATATTGGTGAAAATGAGTCTGTCGCCTGTCTTGATCACACTGCTCTTAACGGCATCGGCAAGGCTTATTCGGCGAAGCCTGAACTTGATGGCGAAACCTGAAAACAAGCCGAACAATATGGCTGTTACTGCCCATACAACGACAAGGCTTGCAAAACTGCCAACGAACGACAGGCTTGCATCAATCTCAAACAGAGTGCTGATTTTAGGCAATCCGTAAATTGTCACCAAAACCGACAAGGGCAATGAGAGCACTATCAGCATAAGCGACTCCACTATCGACTGCCACACTATGTTGCCCGTCCGTGCGCCGTTTATCTGGCAGATTGCCTGCGTACGCAGACGGCGGTCGGCTGTGGCCGATGCAAGGTTGACATAGTTGAAGAATGCTATGAGCAAAATAAGCAGACCAATGAAGAATGTTGTCTTGCAAAGCAGTCGGTTGCCATTGTTCTTATGGTCTTCATATCCAAAATGCTTGTCAAAATATATGTCGGTTATTGGTTGATAAACAAAATTATACCGACTGACATTTTCTTTGTGTATTCTTTTTACATCATCGTTCATTTTTGATTCAAACCCCTTCAAATCAGTGTGTTTTGCCATTTTTACATAAACGGAACTCATAGGATTACTCATATCCATTTCTTCCATACGCTCTTTTACCGTTAAATGTCCCTTCGTATATCTATGGGCTATCCAAAAACTTGTTGAAAGAAATGCTGTTGGCTTGAAGGTGGCGTTTTGTGGATAGTCGGCAACCACTGCCACAACTGTCAACTCTGCAGTTCTTTCAATAGTGATACGATTAAACCTCCCTTGTGAGAAATCAATTGAATCAACACTCCATTTCACTGGCAGTATTTCACCTACACAATACTCCTTGCCGAAAATGTTTCTGGCCTGGCTTTGATTTAGGACTATCGACTTTTCAATATTGTCCAGATTGTAAACGTCGCCCTCTATCACCTCAATGCCGAACATATCGAAGAAATTGGAAGAGACTCCGCTGACTGGTATTTCCTGACCAGTCTTCTCTAATGTCACTTTGTTGCAATTGTCCGTCAACGCACAGGCATCCTCCACTTGAAGATAGTCGGCAACCAAGGTCTTGCTCAAGACATATGGTACGCTGTTATTGATTCGGTTAAAAAACGCCGAATCGTACGTTATTACTCTGTAGATTCGGTTGCTGTCCTTGAAGCAACGGTTGTAGTTGTACTCGTGACTGACAAAAACCATTGCCACGGCGAACACGCCCAACGCAATGCCGAGTCCCACAATGTTGATGATGCTGTTGACCTTGTCGTTCTTGATGTTTCTCCAACTTATCAGAATGTTTTTCATTTGTAGTGTGTGTTGTTAGTTGTTAGTTGTTAGTTGTTAGTTATTAGTTGTTAGTTGTTAGTTTTTGGCTGTTGGCCTTTAGTCGTTTGTCTTTGGTCTTCAATTCCACATCCTAAATCCTACATCCTAAAGTCTTTTGCCTTATGCCTTTTACTCCGTTTTAATCGCTTCAATAGGGTTTCGGGTTGATGCCTTGTAACTCTGCCACAGAATGGTTGCCACGGTGAACATAATTATGAATAGTGCTGGCAGTATGTAGTGCAAAGCCGTGACACTGATATGGTCGGCATAGTTGGCAAGGAATATGTCGGCCACCCATTTGGCCAAAAATCCCGACACTACGGCACCTGCCAATCCGTGAAGTATGTAAGGTTTTGCGAATCTCGCCATCAGCGACGGAACCGACTCGCCAAGATACTTGCGTATGCCCGTCTCCTTAACCTTCTGCTCCGCTGTGAACATTATCACGCCAAGCGAGCCGAAGCAAAGGATGAGTATGGCAAGCACGCCGAACAGAAAGATGAGTTTCTGCAGACGCTTCTCAGTAGCAATCATCTGCTCATATTGGTCGTCCATAAACCCGTAGTAAAAAAGTTCGCCTGGCGTATATGCGTTGAATGTTTCCTGAGCGAGTTTAACCACATTTTGGTGGCTTTTTCCTGCAAAGCGCACCACCACGTATCCCCAATTGACCCAATCGGCCTTGGGGACTATCACCATTGGATAATTAGGCTCGTTTAGGCTGTTGAACAGCAAATCCTTGAACACGCCGTTAATGGTTACGGCGTTGCCGTCTATCCACAACTCGCGCCCCGCGAAAAAGTCCCACCCTATCTTGTCGGCAAGAGTCTTGTTGATGTATGTCCCGAAATTATCGCTTTGGGGCTTTTCGCCCTCAATCAGTTCAAGTTGATAGGTGTCGAAAACGTCCTTGTCGGTGAAATAATAGGTTATCAATGGCTTGAAGTCGGGGGCCTTTCCTTCCCAATCAAACCCGTCGCTGTTGTTTCCTATGCACGAAGGCAATTGGTTGACAAAGGCGGTGGAAAGCACGTCGGGCGACTTCTGAAGATCGTTCTTGAAGGCATCAAGTCTGTTTATGATGTTTTCGCCTACGCCAACCCACAAGGTCTGCTCGGTGTCCATTCCCGTGTCCATATTGCGCATATGCCTTATCTGGCTGGTGAAGACTCCCAATAGGATGAATATGGTTATCGAACTGACGTACATTGTAAAGATGAACGCATTGCGGAATATGCCCCGCTTGTGCTTGCGGTTGCCCGCGATGTTTCCCATTGCGCCGTTGCCCGTCAGCGCAAGCGCTGGATACGCCCCTGAAAGCAACACGGTGACGATGAACAGCATAAAGTAGAACAGCAGTGGCAAGGGCCTGAACATTTCAGATACCGACACTTGCTTTTCCAATAATGCGTCGAAGGCTGGCAAGACTGCGATTGTCAATAAAATGGCGAACCAAAAGGCTACAAGGCAAGTGACCGTGATGTCGGAAAAGATAACCTTCATCAAGTCAAGCCTGTTTCCGCCGTATGCCTTGCGCACGGCCAACTCCTTTGCCTGGTTCACGGCACGCGCCATATTCAGGTTCACGTAACTCAGCACCGATGCAAGCAGAATGAGCAATGCGATAAGGCTGAAACAGCCTACGGCAGGCTTCAGCCATTCCATACGGTGGGCCGTCAGGTGCCTCAACTTCAGCATTGTGTTGTCGCCACACTCTTTATTTATCCTATGTTGCCAACGCTGGTTCAGCACATCGGCGTCGGCAGGGTTGTGCAACAGCACGGCGGTGCCAAACGAATTGTTCCACCACGTGTCGGACCTCATTCCAAACAACTTGCAAAGCACCTCCAATCTGACAAACACGTTGGCGCGGGCGCTGTAGTAGTTGCTTCGTGGCAAATCCTCAAAAAGGCCGACAATGGTGAAATCCTCCTTGCCTTCCATTGAGACTACCTTGCCAATGGCGGGCTCGTCGCCAAAGAGCCTCTTCGACGCAAGTTCCGACACTATGGCCTCGCTCTGCCCTTCAGGAAAATGGCCCGAAATCAATTTTACGGTAAAGATGTTGAAATAGTCGCTCTCGCAACCGCACACGTCAAGCGCCTCGGTCTTGTCGCCGTACCTGAATGTCTGCGTATTGTGCAGATAACGTGTCGCATACTCTACCATTGTTGGTTCCTCGTTGGCAATGGCAGGACCTACAGCAGGCGGGCAACCGAAAAATTCTGTCGGCGTGTCACCCTCAAGATACCCGTGCACAAGAAATATATTGCTGTAGTTCTTGTTGTAACGGTCTATTGACAGTTCGTCGTTTGCCCACAGGAATATTAGCATAGCGCTTACAAGCCCCGCCACAAGTGAGCCAAAACTGAACAAAACGGACACTCCGCCCTTTTTCAAGCGTCGCACTGTTATAGATAAATTATTCATTGTCAATGAGTTTTTTGATAAATGATTGTTTAAGGCTTCCGTTGAACGGCATTACATAACATTCTCAATCTTTGATATAATCTGTCCGTCGAACAAGTTGATAGTGCGGTGGGCAAAGCCTGCGTCGCGCATTGAGTGGGTAACCATAACAATGGTTGTGCCTTGCTTCTGGTTCAGTTCGGTGAGCAGTTGCATAACCTCAAGACCGTTCTTTGAGTCAAGGTTGCCTGTAGGCTCGTCGGCAAGCAACAGTTTTGGGTTGGAAACCACTGCACGGGCAATGGCCACGCGTTGTTGCTGACCGCCCGACAACTGTTGCGGGAAGTGCTTTGCGCGGTGCGCGATGTTCATCTGCTCAAGCACCTTCTCCCCACGTTCCTTGCGCTCGCTTGAAGGCACCTTTAGGTAAAGCAGTGGCAGTTCCACATTCTCGTAAACCGACAGTTCGTCAATCAGGTTGAAACTCTGGAACACGAAGCCAATGTTGCCCTTGCGCAGGTTGGTGCGCTGGTTTTCCTTGAATTGGGCCACGTTGACGCCGTCAAAGAAATAGTTGCCACTGGTAGGGTTGTCGAGCAGGCCGATGATGTTCAGCAAAGTGGATTTTCCGCAACCCGAAGGTCCCATTATTGCCACAAATTCGCCGTCATTCACTTCAAAGTTCACATCGTTAAGTGCGTATGTTTCAACTTCCTCTGTTTGAAATACTCTGGTCAGGTTTTCTGTCTTAATCATAATCGTAAATTTTAAAAGGTTTATATTTATAATTTATTATTCTATTGATTTATAGTATTTTACATTGTCTTATTCCGACTTTATATTGTTGACTGGATTCTCGTTGGCCATACTCCACGTCTGAAGGGTTACAATAGCCATTGTCATTGCCGACACAAACAGCAACACTACTGCAAACACTTCCCAACCTATGCTGATGTGGCTTACAAAAGTCGCGAGCCAATTCTGCATAAACAGCACCACAATAGGCACCGATGCCACAAAACCGATAGCCAACAGACGCAGGTAGCGCACGTTCGACAGTTTCAGTATGCTGGCCACATTGGCACCCATTACACGGCGCACCGCATTCTCCTTTCGGCGGTACTCGCAGTCGAACATCACCATTCCGAAGATGCCAATCATCGATATTATTATCGCAAGAATTGAGAAGAACACCAACTCGCTCGACAGTGCGCGCTCCTTGTGGTAGAGTTGGTTCATCACATCGTCGTAGAACGAGTATTCGACAGGATATTCAGGGACGAACTCGTGGAACACTTTGGTTATGTAGTCGGTTACCTCAAAAACGTCGACGCCTTTTGCCAAGCGGATGAAAAGATTCGTGAAGTTGGTGCCTTCGCCGACATTGTTGAACGACACAAAGGCCATAGGCTTCGACTCGTTGCGCATCGACGTGATGTTGACATTGTCGATGGTTCCGCAGTTATGAGTACTGTTGAAGGTATTGGACCACAAATTTGGGTTGTCGATAACTCATCTCCATTATTCCATGATATTAATGGCGTTGGTTATAGCTACAGCGCATCTGGTACACACGCAATTAAGTCTTGTAAATGGACACAAAACTTCGATGAAGGTAAGTTCAAAACCATTTGTAAAGATCATGATGACGAGGTTGGCCACGGCATTAACGCAGCTCCATATTACTTAACAACATGTCAATGCTCCAACAGAGGTGGCA
>CALCFP010000180.1 GCA_937900725.1 uncultured Bacteroidota bacterium
AGCTGTTATTTTTCTACTATACGCTATATACTGCAGATGCAGATTCGATGAATGTCGAGGAAAAATACAGTTCCGTTTTCAATCGGCGCCAACAGCACGGTCGATGTCAAGGGCACATTCCTGCAAGGCAAGTCGGGGTGGAACATTGGCCGTGTAGAAATTCAGGATTACCCAATCACTTTCGACAATCAATTGTTTTTCAGTTACAATATTGCGCCACAAACCAAAGTCTTGTGCATAAGCGACAAGAAGACAGTTGATTATTTTTCCATTCTGTTCAAATCGGACAAGTCCATTGGCTACAAGCGAGTTTCATCTTTGAATGTAAGGCAAGATGATTTATTTGAATCTCAACTTGTTATAATTGATGCGCCTTCGCAATTGTCAACAGGAATGGTTGATGCGTTGGCGCGCTTCGTCGATAATGGCGGACATATAGCCTTGATGCCGTCTGAAGAGCAAAATATCAATCAGTTGCTGAAGTCGACGGGTGGACCCGCATTTGGTGAATTGCAGGCGCAAGAAGGCACGGCTGTCAACCTGAATATGAAGCACAGACTGTTTGACGACGCTTTTGCTGAAAAAAACAAGGATTATTCAATGCCAACCTACAAATGTTACTTCAAGGTTGAAGCCAATTCGCGTCAGCGCATTGAACGCTTGTTTGATGCGGAATCGGGTGATTATCTGTGTTTCGGATACAACTATGGAAGAGGCAAAGTCTATGTTTCGGCAATGCCGTTCAGTCCAGAATGCACGAATCTTATGATGCATCCTGTATTTGTGCCAATGTTCTACAATATGGCATTGCAAAGTGTCGCATCTGGCAGATTGTATTTCACACTTAAGCCGAATGTGCAATTGACTGTAAATGTACCAGATGTAACAAAAAGGCTGTCGCTTGTGCAGGCTGATGTGATAACTTATCCAGCCAGCCGATTGAGCGGCAATGGTGTGATGCTTTATCCAAACGTATCTGAATTGATAGCCGAGAACTGTGCAGTTATGGCTGATAATGAGCCGGTTGGCGTAGTGTCGTTCAATTTTGACCGAGCCGAGTCGGTTCAGCAGTATATGGAATTAGATGATGCGTTGCAAATGCTTGTGCAGCAGGGTTTTGATGTAAGGGTGGTAAAGCCGACCGATTCATCATTTGTTGCCGATGTCGCCAAAGATAGCGCAAATGAAGGTCTATGGCGTTTGTTCGCCGTATTGTCATTTGTAGCGCTATTGGCAGAGTTGTTTTTGCTCAAGAAATAATAATGGCAGCAGAACACTGAAATCAACATTTTTATACTTTTTGACCGATTTTAATCGCTACGGCAGTACAAGTTAAATTGCCAACACCGCACTGATTATCAGGTGTTTAAAATTTCTTGTATGAAGAAATCTGTCCGAAATCTATTGATTCGGCATTTTGTCGGCGTTTCACAACTGCAGTCGCAATATGCCAGGCTCGACGTCAAAATGTCGAAAATATCCGACAGTTGTGATTTTCATTGTAAAGACGGATGCGGCGCTTGTTGTGCAGGGCCAGCCTATTCAAAGGAGGCAACGGTATTTGAGATGTTGCCAATGGCTATCGACTTTCTCGACAAAGGCATCGCCGACGATGTGCTTAATATCTTGCTTGATGCCGATGATTGCTCGCAAATACCGTGCGTCAATTATGTTTGTATTGATGAAAAAAACGGATGCGGGCATTGTGCGCATCACGAATTGCGTCCGTTTGTATGCCGAATGTTCGGCGACAGTATGTATCACGTCAAGGAAGACAGGCTTGAGTTTACAGGTTGCCATTATCTAAAGGAGAAATTCAATAGAAATCAAGATTTTTTGCGCAAAAAACTGCCAGTAATCGGTGAAACGGTTATGCGTGGTCGTGAATTGGGCGAAGATGATTTTCTCGAGATTACATTAAGCAAGGATGCAAAAATTG
>CALCFP010000181.1 GCA_937900725.1 uncultured Bacteroidota bacterium
CGTTCAGTTGTAGATAAGCAGTTTTTCCAATAAAGCCCGTTGTTGGCAAGACTGTCGATGAATGGCGTAAACGAGATTGTTGGTCGGTTGACGCCTGTGAGTTTCTGTCCAAAACTTTCAATCACAAGGAAAACAATGTTTGGCAGGTTGCCGTCGCTTGTCTTGTTGAGGAACGAGCCTAGAACGTCAGCGTCGTCCACTTTGTGCCAAAAAGGATATCGAGTGTCGGGAAACTCGGTTTCAGGAAACAATGCCTGGTAGTGTCTTGCCGATTCGACAATGTCAATATCTTCAATATTCTTTTCGTCAGTTTGAAGATAGTCCGACAATTTAATATATGTGTACGACAATTGGTTTACAGCTAGGTAAAAGTCGGCGTGCTGTTTGTAGCCAGTCTCTTTACGAATCATATTCTGGTATTTGAACCCGAATGCTCCATAGACCGTGATTAACAATATTGTGGATGAAACAATGATGTTTGCTTTAAAATTCCGCATTGCCAGCATCATGCCAGCTACGGCGCCGAGTGTAATAATTATGCTCAATATTGTGGACATTGAAACCGAGGAGGATGAAAGTACAATGTTTACAACCTCGTCGGCAGAATATGCAAATAGCACGTGGTCGAGTGGCCGTGACATGGAGCAGAAATATTCCACCAAAAGACTTGTCAGCAGTGCATATATCAGTATAAGGCTGTTGGCTGTTATTCGTGCTGTTTTTGCTGATAAAATGTGAATTGCAGTGAATGGAACCAACGATGTAATTGCTACCGAGCAAGTGAGAATGAAATCGAACTTGAATCCTGACATTATGGTCCAGAATTTTGACCATTCCATATCCATTCGGAATATGAGAATAAAGAAGGACATGAGCCTCAATGTCACCAACACGAAAAAAAATGATAGGATTATTTTGGTGAAATCGTTGAAGGCTTGTCTTATCTTAATTGATATGTTCTGGTTTTGTGTCATGATGTGCTTGTCTCGGTATTGTCTACATTGTTGCATGTGAATTTCAAATGTAGGTCTTTTGATGGTTGTTGCTTGGTTAAGTAACTTTTTATGCATTATTGGCTATCGGCGTCATTGGTGGCCTATGGATAGTCATTAGTACGGCTTCTCGTAATCAACTAAAACGACTTTGACGTTTTTCTTGTCACACATTTCTTTAGTAAAGGTTATATTCTCGGTGCTTTCGTTTGCCGGCGTGTGCCAAAAATGGACATCTATGTCAGGAAACGTATCGCATAGGAGCGGAAACATTCCGTATTCACAACTAATTGCGTTGGGCTGCACGGAGTCAATCGCCTTTTTCGTGATGGCATACCAAGTTGATGTATCAATATCCTTCCAGTTTAGATTCTCAACCCAAAGCAGTGTCCTGAAGTCGTTCCTTTTTACTTTCTTTAAAGCGTATGTGTTATAGCTTTCAACAAAAATCTTGTTTTTTATATTATGCTTTTGGGTTATTTTCAATATCTGTTCAGCAATCAAATCTGCATTTTGGTAAGTCAGGTTTTTCACGTCGAGCCAGTAGTAGTGGTTTTGTGGTTCCTTTAACGCATCAAACCACATGTTCAGAGTCAGGCCGTTTATAGTGTCTTCATCATTATGGCAGACAAAAATTTCATTGCTAGAACTTGAATAATATATGTCTGTTTCTATGCCATCAAACAATAGTTCCTTTTGTTGCAGTGTGATAGTGTCGTTTACGCGATGTGCCCACATTTTTTGCTTGGGGTAAAGCGGATCACTTGCGCATGATGTGATTATCAATGTTGCGGCAATAATGAAAAAAAGTGTTCGTGTCATTTGATGTTTGTGATTTTTATTTGAATATCAGTTAGATATAATTCTGTTTTTTCCTTGTTCCAAATGTATATTTTCAGCATGCTTCCTTTCTCGTACAGTTTTGACACGCCGATGTTGCATTCGTAGTCAAAATCCGACCATCGGGTGTTTGCGAAGACAGGTATTTCTTGTGATTCGTACATCAGGTTGTCACCGTTTTTGCTATTTATGGCGAAAACCAATGTTACTGGCGACATTGTCGGGGCTTTCCTCAAACATCTGAATTTTATGTGCAGATTGTCATGTTTGGCTGTCAATGGCAAGTTGCAGATGTCGGTGTATTCGCCACGGATAGTTGTGGAATCAGTTTCGTTAGACATTTCAATGTTGGCAATTTGTTCGACGTTCCTAACCATGTATTTGTTGATTAGGGCATCGTTCTTGCATACAAAGTAGTCGAGGTCGCGGTAGAGCTTCTGAAGATGACGCAAGCTGTCGCATAGTGCCGCGTCGTCGATAGGAGTAAGGCCTATTGCGCCATTGTCGAAGTTGAATCGGTACACTTCGTCGCCATATATGTAGTATTCGTTTGTAACTAAAAGTTTCAGCTCCCTTGAAAGGTCTATTTGTGGCGAAAAAAGCAGGCTTCGGAAGTTCTCGGCAGTGTCGAGCCCTACATTCAGCCACGTTACGTTTTGAGGCGATGTGATGTCGTATTTGCCTTTCAGCAGAGCCAGCAGCGATGGCGTTATGTCGCGGTGCGACACTACAGCCTTGATGTCTTTGCCGGTTTTCAGCATTGGCGACCATATTATCAGCGGCACGTGGTAGCGTTCCAGAATGAATGTGTTGTCATTGAAATTGTGGTCGCCTGTTATTATGAAAATCGTATTGCCGAATCCTGGCTTTTCGCTGTATTTGTCTATGAGTAGCCTGATAGCCTCATCAACATAAAGGTATGATGCGGCGGCGGCGTATTCCGGGTTTTCCGGTTTGCCTTGCAAGTCGCATTCTTTACGGTATAGCTCGATGTAGTGTTCCTTGTCGGGATAGTTCCACGGTTTGTGCGATGTCAGTGTCAGGTAAAAGTCGATGCGAGGCGATTCGTCGCTGAAGTCGATGCGTTTTACTGCCTCTTCAAATACGAACTTGTCGTGAAGCCCCCATTCATTGCGAGGAGCGCTTTCGTCGAATTTCTTTTCGAAATATTGTGAGCCATTGTTCAAGGTAATGAATGTCCCCATATCGTCGAAATCGCCCCAGCCACCGTAGTAGAACGAGAATTTGTACCCATTCTTTTCGAGGATGCGTGGCAACGAGTGGAATTCAGGCGCTTCGCTTTTCATTGCCATGAATCCGTAGGTGCCGAATGGCAATGCTCCAAGTATTGACGGCAATGCGCTTACTGTGCGCTGCGATGTTGAAAGGCAGTTTTGCCAGCTTAGCGATTCTTTTGCAAGTGAGTCGAGGAATGGCGTTGCCGATGCGTATTTGCTGTTTGTCCCGCTGTTTTCACGTCCAAGGCCTTCAACGCACACTATTACAATGTTTGGCTTTTGGTCGCCTAATTCGAAAAATGGCGCGAGCGTGTTTTCCGAATTGTCCATATGCAGGAATGGAGTCCGTTCGCTTATGAATTGATGGCGTGGAAATAGAGACTGAAATTCGTTGACTTTTTCGACATTGAGCTCGTTTTCGGTCTTTTCGCCATTTAGCATTGTTGCTGAACTGCGCAGGAAGAACCCGATCTTGTTGCTCTCTTCGGCAAAGTTGCGGTTTTTAGCCGAATTGTCGTATGCGCTGATTCTGACAATCAATCCTGCGACAAGTACTAAGCCGACAATCGCCTTTGTGGCCAATCCGGTCTTGCTTTGCCTTTTGCTTAATGCCAAATATGCCGCAGGAATGGCTATGATGCAGGCGTAAATCCACCAAGTTGTAGAGTTAGATGCTGTCAGCGTTTCAACTATCTCGTCGAAAGTATATACGAAAATAAGCCGGTCCAGCGGGAAGCCTGATTGTGCAAAGAATCCGACAAGTAGCAGTGACACGGTAAAGACAATTGCCATTGTCCAGCGGAAGATGCCTGTCAGTTTCTCGTTATCTCTTTTTGGAAAAAATATGATTGTGAAAATAAGCAGATAGCAAATGTCGAAGAAAAGGCCCTTGAAGTTGCTTGCCACATGCTTCAGGAATTCTCCGGTATAGTATGTGCTGAAAATGGTTTCACATAGGCGTATTGCGCCAATTGCGATAATGTTGCAAATGGTTATGCTTGTCAGCCTTTCAACATAATCCTTTATATCGGTCTTTGTTATCATACTATTCAATAACTATTTCATATACGGTGCCTTCAATGTCGGTTTTGTTGTAAGGTAACAGGCCTTGTTCAAATACTACCGGCGGCCACCATTCAGAGTAATGGTATTCTTGCGTGATTATGCATAGCATTTGGTTGTCGGGAATGCTAGAGTACTTGTCGCTTGTGTAGCCTACAATTTCCATTTTGTCTGGCGATGGTCCTATGCGCCAGATGATTTCGTTCGGGCGCCATTCTATTTCATAATAGTAATAGTCTTCCTTGAACACGTTGTTGCTTATAGGGTGTTTTGTAGTAAGTGCCTTGTAGTTCTTGTACCAGCGCATTGCCTCGAATTGCTTTCCGGCATATTTGATTGGGGTTATGCCGGAATCGAATTTTTCAGGGTCGGTGTTTGCCAGATCCCAGTTTGTGCAGCAGAACATTACATCGCTGTTTTGAGTGGCATCTTCAATGTGGGTTTTCTTGTCATTGCCGTGGTAGTAGTTGCTTGTCCAGTATTTTGATGCTTTTACTATTTCAATGTCGATTTCGGAATAATATACGTCATTGGTGCGTTCAGGATTCTCGCTGTCATCGCTTTTGCGGATATAGCCGTTTGGCATGGGGCGCCGGTTGTTCCATTTGTCTTCGTCTTGGTATATCAGCCAGCATGCGTAGGTCAGGCCATTCCAGATATTGTCATCATTGAGCATTACCGGAAATTTGATTTTTCCGCGGAATTTTCCGTATGTAAAGCCGATGCGAGTCTTTATGCCGGTAGATTCCTTTTTAAGGTTGTCGGGTGTGCTGGCGGGGTTTACAAGTGTTATGCCTTTTCGGTCCGGGGTGATTCGCACAGTTTTGCCCGGATAGTCGCTTGTGAAAGGGTAGTTGTATTGCAGTTGGGCGCTGTCGTATAGCGGGCGTGCATCGCCATATTACTTGCGGGTGTAAGGATCGGTGTCGGAAACCACATCTTTTACCAAAGGTATGTTCCTGAGCGTGTATTGCTGGCTTATGTGGCTAAAGAATTGTTCGAACAATGCGTTGTGGTATGCCGAGTCGGAGTTGTTGCACAGAGGATTGCTTGGAATAGGCTTGTAGCCCATCTTGTTAGTCTTCAGCTCGTTTACGAATATTCCGTCTTGTGGGGTTATTACGGCTCTGGTCTTTAGCGTCTTGTTGCCTGCTAGCACTTTTATGTCATGGCATTTGTTCTTTGAAAAGAATGAATACGGATTTTCGAATGAGCCGTTTGCGTCAGTCTTGTTTATGTATTGAATGTGTTCGGGAATTGTTTTCAGGCCTTTTTCGTTGCACACAACAAGCATGAACGAGTAGCATCCTACACGCGGGTTGCGTTTCCATCGGTTGTTCGTGTCTCCTTTGTTGCGACGTCCGTTTAGTACCCATTGCGCATCGGCAAACATCTGCTCGTCAACGGTTGTGCCTTTCTCTATGGCCTTGTTCGACACGTAGGCATACCAGTTCGAGTCGTTGCGTATCCTGTTTTTTATCGAATTTATCTCTTCTTCGTTGTATGGGTTTTCCGATATGTCGCTACCGAAGTATTTTTGCTCATTACGTGGGTTGCCGACAATTCTGAACGTGTCGCTTATGGTTCCTGTTTTTGCAATGCGCTTGAATCCGATAGTCGAGTCTTCCCAACTGCCGTAGAAGTTTTCGTAGGCGAGAGGATTGCCAATGTCAAATTTGTATGTCTCGTTTTGGTAGTAAATCTTGTAGTATTGGCCTTCTATTCCGTCAAAATTGAAGATGAATCCATTGTCATTGGTTTGATTGACTGAAGGAATGATAATGCCTTGGGTATATGCGTCGCGAAGGTCCATATCTAGCATTATCGTGTCTGAATCGCCAAAGTTTGTTATGGCGTTGAATTTTGCTTCCGGTTTGTCTTGGCAACAAGTCATTGCCACAATGGTTAATGTCGCTAGAATGGTGTTTTTCAATGTGTCCATTATGCTTGCAATTTTTCCGCAATGTAGTTCTATTTGGCTTAATCTGATAGGTGGAGGACTGACTAATAATTAACAAATTGTAATATGTGTTTTTTTTGAAAAATTATTGTTGCTTAGTTGGAGATTCTCCGTAACAAAAAAAGACGGACCGTCGAGGTCCGCCTTTAATATATGTATAGAATTGACTATAGGGAAGTTCTATAAAATAACCAATATTCTTTTAATATTTAAATTGGGGAATTAATAGAAGTACCCTATATCAGCGGAATGTTGTTTTCAGCGCAAGTCTTTCGCATATCGTCGGGCCAGAT
>CALCFP010000182.1 GCA_937900725.1 uncultured Bacteroidota bacterium
ATGTCATTGTTTATGCCGATGAACAGGCATATTCCGCATTGAAGGGCAAATATCCTGAAAAACTGTTGCAACCAGCCACTGACGACACCTTTGGCACTGAATTCATGGATTACAAGATGGCTATCAAGACGGTAGGATCAATTGACGAGGCACTTCAGCACATTGCCAAGTACAGTTCGCGTCACAGCGAGTGCATAGTTACTGACAGTCAAGCAAATGCCAACTTGTTCCAAAAGGCTGTCGATGCGGCTGCGGTTTACGTCAACGCACCTACCGCGTTTACCGATGGAGCGCAATTCGGGTTGGGTGCCGAAATCGGCATTTCAACCCAGAAACTGCATGCCCGCGGGCCTATGGCCTTAAAGGAACTGAATTCGTACAAATGGCTTATCAATGGCGAAGGTCAGACAAGAAGTTGATGACTTTACCTGCAATATCTGACAACAATATTTAATCTTTCACATTTCAAATATGTGTAGTGTCAAAGAAAATTTATTAAGAATCAAGTCGGATTTGCCAAACGGTGTTCAATTAGTGGCCGTTTCAAAAACCAAACCCGAGGAGGACATTGTCGAGGCCTACAATGCGGGCCAGCGTGTCTTTGGCGAAAGCCATGCGCAGGAACTCAAGCAGAAGCATGAGGATTTGCCAAAAGATATCGAATGGCATTTTATTGGACATCTGCAAACCAATAAGATAAAGTACATTGTAGAGTACGTGAAACTGATACACAGCGTTGACAGTTTCAGCCTTCTGCAAGCCATAAACAAGGAAGCCGTAAAAAAGAATGTCGTGGTGAACTGCCTGTTGCAGTTCTTCATAGCCACCGAGGAGACAAAATACGGAATGAATCTCGATGAAGCCCGTCAGTTGCTTGAGTCGGACGAGTTCAAGGCAATGACGAATGTGCGCATTTGCGGTGTCATGGGCATTGGCAGCCTTACCGACGATATACAGCAGACCCACAATGAATTCGCAAGCCTGAAGCAGATTTTCGACACCTTGAAGGCCGATTATTTTGCCAGCAAACCTGAGTTCAAGGAGATATCGATGGGAATGTCGGGCGACTACCAATTGGCCATAGAGCACGGCAGCACGCTTGTGCGCGTCGGGTCGTCAATATTCGGCAAACGCTACTACCAGCAGTAGTCCCTATCGGTAAACAGACTATTTGTTTATTTCCGGATAGGCTATTCGGGTGTGGTAGATATTCTGCAGTTTCAGTTTGAATGTCTTCTTGATAGTCTCAATGTCGCTGAAGGTGATGTCGGCGTGGTTCATTTGCCCGAGTTCAATCTTGTTGCGCACAATGTTGTCAACCATTTCGCCAATTACTTCCGGCGAGTGGTCCTTTATTGAGCGCGATGCGGCTTCAATGGAGTCGGCAAGCATTACAACGGCGGTCTCCTTTGAGTAAGGCGATGGGCCAGGGTATGAGAATTTTGCAATATCGACATTTTCAGCGCCATTTGCGTTCACCTCGTTGTTGTAGAAATATCTGACAATATCATTGCCGTGGTGAGTGGTGATGAAGTCTATTATGCGCGGTGGCAACTTGTGGCTTTTCGCCAACTCAACGCCATTGGTGACGTGATTGATTATTATGCTTGCGCATTGCTCGTTGCTCAATCCCTTGTGTGGGTTTATCCCGTCAACCTGATTCTCAATATAGAATTGCGGGGCGACTGTTTTCCCTATGTCGTGATACAGTGCTCCAACTCTTGCCATAAGGGTGTTGCCGCCAATGCTTCGTATTCCCTCTTCGGCCAAATTGGCCACTTGCATAACGTGTTGAAACGTGCCGGGCGCCTTTTCTGCAAGTTCGCGCAATAGCGGATGGTTGGTGTCCGAAAGTTCGAGAAGCGTAACGTCGGAAACAAGTCCGAAAATCTTTTCAAACAGGAATATCAAAGGATAACTTACGAACAGGAACAAGCCATTCAGCAGGAACCACATATACGGGCGCATTCCTATGTGGTTCAACTGTCCTTCCTGCAACAGCGATATGGCCGTGTAAGACACCATGTATGCGAGTGCCACCATCATTACAGCCAAAAACAGTTGTCGGCGTTTCACAATTTTCGACAGGCAGAAGATGGCCACTATGCCGGCTATCGCCTGAAGAAAGATGAACTCGTAACCGTTTGATGTCAGCAGACCGCATATTATTATGGTCACAAAGTGCGTGATTATTGCAAGATGCCCGTCGTAGAACGTCCGCAGGATAATAGGCAGAATTGCCAAAGGAAGCACGTAGGCGTGACCTATCTGCATTCTTACCATACAGCAAAACATTCCAACCATTGCGACCACAAGCCCCACAATGAAAACCAGATGCCTTGTGTGGGTTATTATCTGAAAACTGTTCAGATATAGGAATGTAAAAAGCAGTGCCAGAAGTATGGCAACAATAAGTATCTGTCCGATCAGTGTCCACGATATCTTTGTGGTGGTCATTCCGGTGCTTTGATATTCCTTGCGGAGCGACTGAAGCAACAGCAGGTTTTGGTCGTTCATCAGTTCGTTGTGTGCTATAATCAGTTGTCCCGCCGAAACAATGCCTCGCGAAGTCGACAATTGCTTTTCGGCTGTCAGTCGGGCTTTCGTGGTTGTCGTCTTGTCATATTCAATGTTTGGCTTGATGAAATCGTAGATGTTCAGGCTTTCGGCAATTGACAGGATGGCCAGTTTGTCCTTGAACTTTATTTCAGTCTGCTGGAGCAGATACTGCTGTGCCGTGTTCGTGGTGAATATCTCGCTTGCGGGCACCACGCGCGACCGTTTGTCGTAAATCAGCGCCACCGAAGCCACGTCGCTCGATTTTTCGAGCACGTCGGTATAGTTCGATATTCCCTTGCCGTAGATGAATTCCAGATTGTGCAAGTAGAATTTTTTGAGTTGGCTTTTCAGAGTGTCGGCATGCACGGCAATTTTTGAGTATTTGGCTATTGCCATGTTCATTGCCGTTTCGAACCTATAGTCGAATTCCTGCTCGAACTTGATTTTTTGTTCGGCGTACACGCCAGGCAAAACGTTGAAATAGGGACGCGTGTTCTTGAAAATGTCCTCGCGTTCGGCTTTTATTTCGGCATCGGTCTTAAGCACTACAAAGTCGAAAGGTGCATACAGGTCCTCATACTGCCAGGCCTTGCCCTTCTGCAATTCGTACTTGAATTGGCGTTGTTTTGGCAACAATGCGACTATTATTATAAGTGCCAATACATATATTATCGTGGCGCTAATCTTGTAGTGCTTTGATTTTCTTTCTTCGTTGGTTACCATTCTCAAAATGTTTTTTCAAAAATACACATTTTAGGTTACCAAAGGCCCATATCTGTCAATCGACTTTGAACTCGAATAAAATGTCGCGTCAAATAAAAATATTGAAATTGTGGAATACGCCTTTTTTGTGCAAATTTGCATTTGAAATAATTGCGTTTTGCGAAAGCGAAATGAACGCGTTTGAATTCAAGAAATCAACTTAATCGCATCTTTTACTGATGGAAGGGGAATTGTTTGATAGGTTACAAGAGTTGCCCGAATTGATCCCGAGCAACTTCAATGTCATCGACGAGCCGATCGATATGCAGTTGCAGATGGATTACTTCAAAAGGTCGAAGGCTGTAAAATCGAAAAAAAGCGAACAAGTCAGTATTGACATTGTTGGTGACTTGTTTGACAGCGAACTGACCG
>CALCFP010000183.1 GCA_937900725.1 uncultured Bacteroidota bacterium
CAGGCTGTCGATGTCGCGTATTCGTTCGGCGCGCTTGTCGGTGCCGACATGTTGCGCAGGAATGGCTACAATGCTGTCGTTTTCAAACCATTCGAAAATGCCTCTTGCAAGTGGCGCGTCGTTATGAACGACAAGTTCCTTCCTGTTCAGTAGTTTAATCACGTAGTCTATTATTTCGGTTTTGTGGTTTAGCCTTTCGGGATAATTTAGCAAAAGGTCTTTCCCAAAATTTTCAATCATCTTGCATTTCCTTTGATTGTATATTATGTTCGATGTATTGGGAGCGTCTAAGTCAGGTATGGTGATGTTGGTTTGCAGTATGGTGTCAAAATTGGCAATGTGCTTTGCCAAAGTGTCGTTTTGAGTAAATTCATATATATATGAACGACGGTCTATGCCAGTGTATTTCCCCATATTTATTGGATAGATAAATTTTGATGTGGTGTTGATGAGTATGAATGTCGTGTCTCCAGGTTCTGTATGAGGATTTGCTACCCACTTGTGGTTTAGGCTTTGTGTAGTCATGATGCTTGCGACAGGACAACGGGCAATTAGGCATAAGCCAGTTTGCGTTTTCCGTATTTCGTCACATTTTATCTCATTTGGTCCAGTTATGTCATTTATATATAGTGAGGTATAAGGTATTCCCAAGTTTAGATGGTCGCCAAAACTCTGAAAGCCTTCCAAGAGGTTGCGATAATATATGATTACAGTAGCAGTGTCGCCAACCTTGACATTGCCAAAATATTCTGCAGAATCTTTGTCTTCTGGCATAGGTGGAAACGGCAAAAGCCAAGTTCCATTTGATTGTCTTTGGTTCTTGTACACTTTTGATGTCCCGTCCTTGGTAATGACAATGGAATCGCTGTTTATGATTTGTATCTGCAAATCGACTGTGCGGTCGTTTTTCGCTATCTGCACGTTAATGCAGTCGTCCGATACGTTTTCAACCTGCTTGTAGTCCCAAAAGTCTTTCTCGTAAATGGCCAAATCCTCAAAGAAGCCATATTCCCAGTTGCCTTCGCACATCCAGTTGCCAATAAGCCGTTCATCAATTTGGCTTTTTGGTGAGCAACTGCTTAAGATTGCAACGGAAACTATAAAAACCGTTATTTTTAGTATTTTATTCATAATCTGTTATTTTGATAGTTTGTCATATAAGTCCACTATATCATTGATTGAAATGCCGAGCATTTTTATCTCGCTAAAGAATTCGGGTAGCACATTGTTCATGAATGCTGTTTTTCGCATTTCAATAATTCGCTTTTTTGCGCCTTCCGATACGAAATATCCAATGCCTCGCTTGTTGAAAATGATGTTGCTCGATTGAAGGTATTCGAATGAGCGTGCAACCGTATTTACGTTTACTTCAACAATTGTGGCATACTCGCGTACCGATGGAATGCGGTCCTGTTCGGCATAGTCGCCTGTCAGAATCTCGTTGCAGATTCTATCTACAATCTGCATGTATATTGGCTTGCTCTCTTTAAAATCCATAATTTTCAGATTTAGTGTATCCTGCTATGTTTTTTCTGTAGAAAAGCACTATTATGAGTGTTGTCGCCACAACCGCCAGCGTTATTGCAAGAACAACGTTGTGGTATGTGAATTCTAATTCACTGATTGGATAATGCCAAAAAGGACTGTATTTTTTGAGGGAAATGGCAAATTGGTCTGGATATTGAAATGTCATATTTATTATTGCTGATTTATCGGCAAATATGCCTGATGCAATGTTTGCGACAAGAAAAATTGTGGCCGTTTTGCCAAATGCAAAACCCTTGAATATCAGACTGCCCAATGCCATTATTGGCGCAATGGCTATAGCGCAGTACGCAAACGACAGGCGTCTTATCTTTTCAAAAGTGTAGAAGTTGGAAATTTCATTTATAAAATTGTCCGTAACCACATAACGTCCTTGTGCTGTGATATCACCTATGTTTAGGCTTTTCAAATATATGTATTCCGAATTGTAGAAACATGAAATGATATAAATGCCAATGGGGAAAATCATGTAAACCAATAGTCTTGAGGCCAATTTTTCTGCATTTGTGGCAGGCAAGGTCAGGTAGTTTATCCTGCGTCCCTTGCCACTGATGTCGCAGAAAGCCTGTCCAGCAATCACTAATGCAATGCATGTAACACAGATGTAAGACTCATATAGGAAAGAGTTTTGGTAACCATCAATTAGGTTGCTGTATGTAATAACGTTGTATATGACTATTATCCCAACAAATATGGCATACCATATCCATGCAGTTGACAAATCCGTTTTGACCAATTTGCAAAGCCGTTTCAGGCTGAAAATGTTGTTCTTCATGGTAATAGATTTATATTGTTTTGTCATTGATTGTTTTGTGTTTGAATGCCCAGTATCCAATAGTTATGGTTATTGCGCACAGTATTATCTGGTATGCCGTAATGATGAGGTCTAATTGTTCTTCTGGCATAATGCTCAACGCTTTTAAAGGATAAAAGTTTATCGAGTTTCGGAAGCATATAACCAAAATTGCCATGGCCATCAATACTATTATGGTCTTTATTCCTTCGTAACGGTTGAATACGCAACCACCCAAAAACACAATTGCCATTGTTGTCGTGAAAAGAAATATCAATAGTATTGCCATAATAGGTATCGAGTCGTTTTGCGAATATGATGCTGTGCTTGGCTCAATCCAAAACGCAATCTGTAAAACGGCAATAACCATTATTGCAGGTATTAGGCAATATAGTATGAACCTGGCTGTGAACTTCTCGAAATTGGTTGCGGGCAATGTCAGAAACTGTATCCGCCGTGGCTTATGGTCCAGGTTTGAAAGCACGTGCGATGCCATGTAGTATAAGACAATCAGGCTAATCATTAGCAAAAATATGCCATCTGGTTCGTTGGGTCTTTTTGTAAAAACAATTAAGCCTATAGATATTAAGGCATAGGAGAGCGCTAATTGTAGCCACGAAAGCGAAATCTCGCATTTCATTGCCTTCCAGAGCCGTTTAAATGAAAATATGTTTGACATGGTTGTTCCTCCTGCTATTTGAATAGTTGTTTCATCTTTTCCTCTTCGGTCAGGAATGCGCCAAACAGTAGTTCAATGTTTAGTGGCGTTTCGGGCTGGTCAGGTGCCTTTGGCTCAACGGTCATGTTGCCCCAAGGTGTTGGCTGGCTGTAGATTGCGTTTTCAAGCGATTCGCTGTTCTTGCGTTCGCAGAATGCTACTGTCTCAATGACTTTGGCAATTGGTGCGTCAAGTACAATTTCCTTGTTGTTCAGTATTATGATTTGGTCGAGCAGGTTCTCAACGTCTCGTACCTGATGAGTCGATATTATTATTGTGCGTTCGTCGGTCATGCATTCAGCAACAACCTTGCGGAATTGGCTCTTCGACGGAATGTCGAGACCGTTTGTAGGCTCGTCCATCATGAGCAGATTCGTGTTTGTTGCAAGTGCGAAGCAGATGAAAGCCTTTTTCTTCTGTCCCATCGAGAGCTGATACAAATTGATATCACGCGTCATTCCGAAAGCGTCAAGACTCTTTGTCAGCATCTCTTCGCTGAACTTTGGATAGAACTTGCTGTTGATGGCAACATATTTCTTGAAAGACATGTTCGGAAGTGAAAACTCCTCTGGCACAAGATACATATCGCTGAGAGCCTCAGGACGACGTTCTCGCATGTCCATACCATTATAAAGAACACGGCCACTCTGCGGAAACAACAGACCGGCAAGAAGATACAACATCGTTGACTTGCCTGCGCCATTCGTTCCAAGCAAACCACATATACTACCCTCTCTTATATCAAGGTTGAAATCTTCGAACACCTTGTTCTTGAGGAACCCGAAGGATACATCTTCAAATCTTGCGTAGTTCATTAGTGTATTAGTT
The DNA here is from genome assembly GCA_937900725.1 of uncultured Bacteroidota bacterium. Taxonomy (GTDB): domain Bacteria; phylum Bacteroidota; class Bacteroidia; order Bacteroidales; family SZUA-534; genus RUG13583. Next base: position 3,885 of record CALCFP010000183.1, read on the forward strand.
GATTAGTACACTGCAAATGTATGGAGTTTATTTTTAATCAGCAAAACTTTTTCATGATTTTTTTAGGTGATATGGAAAAAAAGCCCTTTTTCATCTACGAACGGGCAAAATTTATCGAAGTCCTGTTTCAGGGGTTTTAGAGTTTT
>CALCFP010000184.1 GCA_937900725.1 uncultured Bacteroidota bacterium
TTCAGCGTCTTGCTGACCTCATAGGCAAAGATTTCCCCGAGCCTTTCGAGGTTCCTGCGGAAACGCATGCTGTCTTTCTGGATGTCGCGGTCGCGCAATTCAGCCATATACTGGTTGAAGATGCTGTTTTGTTCGCCAAGGTTGATGACCATAATTGTATTTGTTTTTAGTGAGTTATGTGTTCCGTGTTTTCTTACTTCTCACAAAGATATTTTAAATGAATGAATTTTGTAATGCTTTTCTTTTGAGTTGGCGTTGTTAATGGTTTTTTATTATTAAATGCCTGATGATCTTTGTTTTATTTAATATCAATGTGTTGATTGACAGATATGAAACGAATGTGTCGAAGTTTAGACTGCAAACGACAGACGACGCTTCAAATGACTGCTTTTGTGGAATTTGTTTGTTGACTTCATGACATTGGGCAAATGTATGAGCAATATTGTCAATGGATTTTTCACTTTAATAAACTTTATATTGTTTTTTAAGTCAAAAAAGTAAATTTGCAAACAGTAAAAAAGGCAATGCAAATGTCAATTTTTAGTAGAAAATACACACCACGCTGGATAGTCTTGCTTATTGATGTATTTATCAGCACGGCTTCAATCATAATAGCATATTTGCTTCGTTTTGAATTCAAGATACCGACAAATGAGAATGTCGGCGAACTGAAACAAATTGTCGAGTTGGTGGTTAGTGTGCGTTTGATCAGTTTCCTTATCGCAAGCACATACGCTGGAATTGTCCGCTATACTGGCTTGAAAGACGCAAAGCGCATATTGATAACGACCACAATGGGCAGTTTGCTCATCGTGCTAATCAATCTTGTCTGCTATTATTCGGGTTTGACAGCGGCGTTTATAGTGCCAATGTCGATTGTGGTTATCGAATACTTGACCACAATGTTCTTCATGATTTCCTTGAGATTCCTGGTTAAGGCCGTTTTCTTCGAATTCCGTTCCACTGTCAAGTCGAACAATGTGATTGTCTATGGCACCAACCGCAATGCGCAGGCCGCCAAGCATGCCATTGAGGAGGACCGCGACGCTCATTACAAGGTTGTCGCATTTGTCGATGACATCGATAAAAAGTCAGGCAAGAAGATTGACGACTTGCAGATATATCCTATCGACGACCTTGCAGAACTTATTGAGTCGCTTAACGCCAAGCACTTGCTTCTTGCAAAGCCGTTCCAGTCTATCGAGAAGAAACAGGAAGTGATAGAGTTGGGTCTCAACAGCGGTTTGACGATGCTCAACGTGCCAAAGGTCGAAAAATGGATTAATGGTGAATTGAGTTCAAAGCAGATAAAGAACATTCGCATCGAGGATTTGCTTGAACGTAACCCGATACAACTTGACTTCGACCGCATTCAGAATCAGGTCAAAGGCAAGACTATGATGGTGACAGGTGCCGCAGGCTCAATAGGCAGCGAGATCGTGCGTCAGTTGATCAAGTTCGAGCCTCACAACATCGTATTGTTCGATCAGGCCGAAACTCCTATGTACGATATCGAGATGGAATTGCGCGACACCAACTCATCGAGCAATATTTCGGTCGTAATAGGTGACATTACCGACAAACAGCGTGTAGAAGAAGTGTTCAGCCTTTACAAGCCGGAAATTGTCTATCACGCAGCTGCATACAAGCACGTCCCAATGATGGAGAACAATCCTGTCGAGGCAGTGCGCAACAATGTGCTCGGAACCCGTTTGGTTGCCGATATGGCTGTGAAATATGGCGTAAAGCGCTTTGTGATGGTTTCTACCGATAAGGCAGTGAACCCAACCAACGTAATGGGCGCTTCAAAGCGTATTTGCGAGATTTACACACAGTCGCTCAACGGAAAGTCGAATACGCTATTCATAACTACACGCTTTGGCAATGTGCTTGGCTCAAACGGTTCTGTAATACCGCGTTTCAAGAGACAAATAGAGGAGGGCGGACCAATTACCGTCACCCATCCGCAGATTACCCGATATTTCATGACCATTCCAGAGGCTTGCCAACTGGTGCTTGAAGCA
>CALCFP010000185.1 GCA_937900725.1 uncultured Bacteroidota bacterium
GGCTTTTGAGACTGCCGAAAAAAGCGACTTTGAAACCGAAGTGTTCATTCAGCCTGCGTGCAACCACTACTCAGACTATTACGGCATCCGCAACGAGATGATTATCAAGTTCGGGACGCCAATCTCCATCGCTCCTTTCTACGAACTATACAAGACCAAGCCACGCACGGCGCAACGGCAAGTGATAGCCCTTGCCCACGAGCAGATTGGCAACCTGATGCTGAACATTACCGACCTTGACAACTATGAGGCCATCGACTTTATCCGCAACATCTACGGACGAAGGTATGCATTGGCCCAAGGCCTGAATCCGATGCATTTCCCGAATATGCTCGATTCGGACAAGCGTCTGTTCGCCAATCTTGAAAAAGCGAAAGCGGAAAACCTGGACAATGTCATCGGCATTTACAACAAAGCGCTTGAATACAAGAAAACGCTTGAAAGCCTGAATGTCACCAACAACGAAGTCGCTTGCAACGCCAATCTTGCACAGATAACGGCCAACGTGCTGTCGCTGATAGTGCTATTGCCGATATGGATAGTCAGTCTTTGGCCTAACATATTCATTTACAACGCATCAAATCTGTTTATGAAGAACGTGAAGGACAAGATGTTTGAAGGCACTTTCAGGTACACCGTCTCGGTGATGGGCGCAATCCCACTCTTCTACATACTGACATTCGTGGTTGCCTGCTCCTTGGCAAACATTTGGATAGCAATATGCTATTTGTGCCTGTTGCCCGCCTTGGCCGTATTCGCCTGGGGCTATTGGCGCTTTGCGAAACGCACGCTCGGACTCATACGCTACGGCAGATTAAGCAAGGCCGAACGCGAGAACCTGTCCGACGCGAGAAAATCCGTAATCGACAGTTTGGACGGAATTTTGCGGTAGCGCTTATCTGACAAAGATTGTACGGCCTACCCTGAGCATTGTCGTTGACTTGATGCCGTTCAGTTTGCAGAGGTTGCTGACCGTGGTGCCGTTCTTCATTGCAATTCCGCTCAACGTGTCGCCCGACTTGATTTTGTATGTCTTGTGCTGTGACTCGGCATACGATTCTTCATCAGTCTGCCCGTAGTGCGAATAGATGCTGAAATAGTGCTTCTTGATAGTGTACAATGTATCGCGCAAGGCTCCAGTCTGGAAATCGACCAGACGTTCAGGGTCGAACGACTGTCCACGGTAACGCATCTCGAAATGCAGATGCGAGCCTGTACTGCGCCCAGTATTACCGCCCTTGCCTATGACCTCGCC
>CALCFP010000186.1 GCA_937900725.1 uncultured Bacteroidota bacterium
ATTGGCAAAGGCTCAACTTTCTATTTCACCCACCCACTTCCTTGTCAACTCAATGACAACTTCAACGGCATACGCGAGGTGAAATCGCCGTACAATTGGAAAGACCACACCATTGTTATTGTGGACAACAATGAGGACGATACAAAAATAACAAAACACATACTGACCAACACTGGCATCGACGCTGTCTGGCTAAAAAAGGGCAATGAGGCTATAACCTACTTTGAAGAAGGCAACCTTGCCGACGTAATGCTGATTGAACTAACAGAAAGCAACCTGAATGCAATATCAAAAATCCACGACATCTCGCCAGTGGCTATTATTGCGCAAACAACCAACAAATCGGTCGAGGACAGGACTATAGCCATCAAGTCAGGTTGTTCCGAACTAATTATCAAACCGATAAATGCATCAAACCTTCTTGCGACGATAGATATTTTCTTTGTAAAAGGGTGACATTCGGCAGGAATGACAGGCAAAATTCATTAACCAAAACACATTGAAATAATAAGTCAACCTGCACAAATAACAGGACATTTTGCGACAAGACAAAGTGCGATCCGAATCAAAACAAGTAATGCAGGGAAATATATGGCATTATTTGTAAATCCTATTCCTGTTCAGCGCCTTGCGGTATTTTTCAGCATTGGCATTATGCTCAACAAGAGTTCTGGCAAAAGCGTGATAGCCAGAAAAGTCATCTTTTGCACAGAAATACAAATACTTGTGTTTGTTATAGTTAAGCACGGCATCGATTGACGACTTGGAAGGAATGCAAATCGGACCTGGAGGCAAGCCCTTGTGCTTATAGGTGTTATACGGGCTTTCTACCTGGAGATGCTTATTCAGGATTCGCTTGATTTCAAAATCGCCGACAGCGAACTTTACTGTAGGATCAGCCTGCAACGGCATACCAACACGAATGCGGTTGAGATAAACGCCTGCGACATCGGGTTTTTCATCGTTTTTAACGGTTTCTTCCTCCACAATGGATGCAAGAGTGTAAACATCGACAGGTGTCAACTTAAGCGCAGACGCCTTGCTCCTCCTCTTGTCGTCCCAAAACTTGACGTTTTCCGCATACATCCGCTCTACAAACTGCTCGGCACTTGTGTTCCAATTGAAATGATAAGTATCGGTTATGAAAAGCGAAAACGCCGTCTGCCTCGTCTTGCCGAATTTTGAAAGATAATCATTATCAGTCAGCAGTTTATATAATTCGTCAGCATCAACTTCAAGTTTTGAGCCAACATAATCGGCAAGTTTCCTTACGGAACGCATTTTATTGATTGTGATTTTTACTGGCTCTTGCGCACCGCTTCGCAACAAATTGACAATCTGATTGTTGCTCATTCCGTTTTTAATTTTAAAACGTCCAGCCTTAACCAATTGAGGATAATTTTTTTGTTTAGCGACCCAGTCGAACGATTCCTTATCGACAATGAAACTGCTGTCGGCTAGCATTTTAACGACATCGGCATAGACGCTGCCAGTAGGAATGCAGATATAGGCTGTCTTTCGGCCCTTCAAATCGACATTCGGACGCTGAACGTCAGCGTAGATGTTGTATGCCAAAATGCCGAAAACAACTGCGCCCGCAAAACCGCAGATTGCCAACCACTTGCCAATTTTTGACTTTTTCTTTTTTGCCACAATAACCTTTTTTTATCGGGCGACAAA
>CALCFP010000187.1 GCA_937900725.1 uncultured Bacteroidota bacterium
ATGATTTCTGAAGATAATTCTGAATTATATGGTGAAATTGAAAAAGGATTTATGAAGTTAGAAATTGATATTATGGAAAATAGAAATAGCGATAGCAATATATACGCAAATTACAGGCTGACCGATTGGTTACCCACATCGGCAAAGGAGATGGAACTGCGCGGATGGGAACAGGCCGACGTGATACTGTTCAATGGCGACGCCTACATTGACCACCCGTCGTTTGGCGCATCGGTGATTGGGCGCGTGCTTGAAGCGCAAGGGCTGAAGGTGGCCATTGTGCCTCAGCCCAATTGGCGCGACGACTTGCGCGATTTCAAGAAGTTGGGGCGCCCGCGCTTGTTCTTTGGCGTTACGGCGGGCAGTATGGATTCTATGGTGAATCATTACACGGCCAACAAGCGCCGTCGTTCCGACGATGCTTACACTGCAGGCGGAATAGCAGGCCAGCGCCCTGACTACGCATCGGTTGTGTATTGCAACATCCTGAAGCAACTTTATCCCGATGTCCCGATTGTGCTTGGCGGAATAGAGGCTTCGTTGCGCCGTTTTGTGCACTACGATTATTGGTCGGATACGCTCAAGCCAGGCATTTTGGTTGATGCCAAGGCCGACATCCTGAGTTACGGGATGGGCGAAAAATCTCTTGTGGAGATTGCCCGCAGGTTTGCAAATGGCGACAGCGCTGAATCGATGACGGACATACCGCAAACCGCATTTTTGCGACCTGCAAGCCTTGAGGCGACAATAAGGAAAGATGATGACATAATGCTGTCGTCGTTTGAGAAAAGCCAGAAGGACAAGGTGGCTTACGCTTTGGATTTCAAGACTATAGAGGAAGAATCGAACAAATGGCACGCACGCCGAATACTTCAACGAATGGGCGATAAATTGCTGATTGTGAATCCACAATATGAGCCGTGGACGCAATCGGAGGTTGACGCGTCATTCGATTTGCCATACACCAGGTTGCCCCATCCGCGATACAAGGGCAAGGCGATTCCTGCCTACGAAATGATTCGCCACTCGGTGAACCTGCACCGTGGCTGTTTTGGCGGATGCTCGTTTTGCACCATTTCGGCTCATCAGGGCAAATTTGTGGTCAGCAGGTCGGAAGAATCAATATTGAAAGAGATTGACAAGGTTACTAAAATGCCTGATTTCAAGGGATATTTGTCCGATTTGGGAGGGCCTTCGGCAAATATGTACAATCTGCACGGCTTGAACACCGAATTGTGCCAAAAGTGCAAACGGCCGTCGTGCATCTTCCCGAATATCTGCAAAAACCTGAATACCAATCATTCGCAATTGACTGCGCTTTACAGGAAGGTTTCGGCAAATCCTGCCATAAAAAAAGCGTTTGTTGGCAGCGGTATCCGTTACGACCTGTTGCTGAACTACGATAAGCCTACGCCCGACAAAATGGAGTATATCAGGCAACTTATTTGCAACCACGTGTCGGGACGGCTGAAAGTGGCGCCAGAGCACACTTCAGACGCTGTGCTGAATATGATGCGGAAACCTCCGTTCAAACTTTTCAGGCAGTTCAATCAGATTTTCCTGAAAGTGAATGATGATGCAGGCCTTAACCAGCAACTGATTCCATATTTCATATCAAGCCATCCAGCAAGCACAAAGCGCGATATGGCACAACTTATGCTCGAAACGAAGAAACTTGACTTCAAACTTGAACAGGTCCAGGATTTCACGCCAACGCCAATGACTCTGTCAACAACCATCTATTATACAGGCATCAACCCATATACTTTGGAGAATGTTTATGTGGCAAAGACCAAGGACGAAAAACTTGAACAGCGCAAATTCTTCTTTTGGTACAAGCCTGAATACAAGTATGAAATAGAACGCGAATTGCGGTCGATGGGCCTGTCGGACGGCAACGCTGGCGGAAGGCCGTACACGCCTAAAACGGTTTCAAAATCGGTGCAACAGGGCAACATCGCCGACAGGAAAAAAGGTTCGGCAAACGACGGCAACAGGTGGAAGAAATCTGCTCGTCCAAATCATAATAAAGGAAATAAAAATACAAAATATTGACAATTAATTATATAGATTGACATCTACATTCTGCGGGGTGCATTTTTTTTGAAAATCCTGAGTAAGTGCACGCAATTTTGCCTGCCATCAGCATTTCAATAAATACACTTCAAATGCGGAAAATAACGAAACACTGAATGTTTTTTCAAATTCATTTGCGAAAAAATATGAAGCACATCAAACTGCTTTTATGAGAACAAATGCTTTTATAGCCATATTTACTATCTTGACGCTTGTCTGCAAATGCACTTGCGCCAGTTTTGAATGTTCTGGCTTGCGGTCGGAGCATCTCGACTACAATGTCAAGCCTACTAGCAAGAACACGCTACTGTCGTTTGAATTGCTTATGAAGGACAACGCCGACTGGCTGTTGGCTGATTACAATGCCGAAATCAACAGCGACACTATCAGCATATTCATTCCTTACCTTTCGCATTTCAGCCTTAAACCGCAATTCAGCGTCGGCAAGAAAGCCAAAGTTTATGCCGATGGCTCGCAACTGATTTCAGGCATAAGCGAAGTGGATTTCAGCCGTCCAGTACAGATTGCCGTCATTGCCAAAGGCAATGCGCGCATCTATACTGTGATTGTTTACAACAGTGGCTTGCCGATAATATGCATCAACACTAAAAACGCTCAGCCGATAAAAAGCAAGAACAAGTGGCTCGACACTACCCAAATGATTGTCTACAGGCCTGACGGCACGGACGATTACGATGCAGGAACTCCTATGGTGCAGATTAAGGGGCGCGGAAACTCAACGTGGGACACAAGAGCCAAACAGCCTTATGCCCTAAAACTGAATGTGCCAGGCAAGATTCTCGGAATGCCAGAAAACAAGCATTGGTGCCTGCTGGCCAATTATTACGACGAAACATTGTTCAAAAACGATTTTGCACTGTATCTTGGACACAAATACACAAAACTCGAATGGACACCGCACGGGCAGAGTGTTGAATTGGTGATGAACGGCAGGCATTTAGGCAATTACTTTTTATGTGAGCAAGTCAGAATCGCAAAAGACAGAGTTCAAGGCAAATATCTGATTGAAATAGAGCAAAAGAAAATACTTAAGACTTGCGATGTAGTGTCATTGCTAGGTTGCAAGATGAACATTGCCGATGTCGACCGCAAAAACGGCAGCATTACAACCAAGGACGATATTTCGTATGTGAGAAACACCGTCGGTCGGTTTGAATCGGAATTGCGAAAAGTAAACGCCAAGAACCAATCGAACTACAAAGACCTAATTGATGTCGAGAGTTTTGCCGACTGGTATCTTATCAAGGAACTCAGCAAGGATGTTGACGCCAATTTTATTACAAGTTGTTTCTTCCACATTGACAATGATGGCAAAATCAAGATGGGGCCAATATGGGATTTTGACCATACTTTTGGTGACAGGTCCAGCGGAAACCCGTTGAACGCCACGCACAAGTCAGATGATTTCAGAGGGTTCAACATTGTTGATAACGTATGGTACACATATTTGCTTAAAGACCCCGATTTTGTCAGCATCGTTGTACAGAAACTCAACAGAATGCTCGACGATTCGGTGGCTATCAGCAATTACATCAGCCACAACGCCGAGAGGCTGTACTTGTCGGTTTATGCAAACGACTTGATTTATAAAAAACATCCTGCTTCGCACCGCAGCGGCGACGACCTGAATTCGGCAAAGAGTAACTATGAAAACAAAATGAAGAACATCGAAGAGTTTACTTTCAAGCGCATTGTCTGGATGAAGGAAAGTTTTGAAAATAGGGAAATAAACCCAAATCAGCATAAAGCGCCTAATTATAAGCAAAATAGAAGACGTAATAAATGAGTCGGATATGCAACGTTTCAGTAAAAAACAACAGTTCATACGCAAAAAACGCCTGTTGGGCGTTTCTTCCATTCAGATGGAAACATCGGCGTTAAAGAATTGCCAATCATCTAACTTGACGATTAAATGAATTTTATTTTGCAGATTTTCGGCCCGTTTTTGATTTATAAACTAAAAAAAAGAATTATGAAACTTGCAGTTTATGCGCTAACATTTGCGCTTGTGATGGCATCTTGCGGAACATCTGTTTCGCAAAACACAGTTGCAGAATTCAACAAGAAGAATATTCCCGAGAACGAACTGCTGTCGTTCGGATTGCTGAAACAAGACAACGCCGAATGGCTGTTGGACGATTATAACGCTGATATCAAATGCGATACAATAAGAATCTTCATTCCTTACCTTGCGCATTTCAGCCTTAAGCCACAATTCAGCATCGGCAAGAAGGCCAAAGTCTATGTCAATGGCGCCGAAATTTTGTCAGGCAAAAGCGTTGTCGATTTCAGCAAGCCCGTACAAATTGCAGTCGTGGCCAAGGGAAACGCCCACACCTACACCATAATGGTATTCAACAGCGGATTGCCTGTGGTTTATATCGACACAAAAGATGCCCAACCCATAAACAGCAAGCGCGAATGGCTCGACAGCACCCGAATGGTCATTTACAAAGCCAATGGCGAGGTTGATTACAATGCGGGAACCCAAATGGTGCAGGTGAAAGGACGCGGAAACTCCACGTGGTCGGTCAAGGCGAAACGCCCGTATGCCTTGAAACTGAAACGCAAGGCGAAGTTGCTCGGTATGCCCGAAGGAAAGCAGTGGTGCCTGTTGGCTAATTTTTTCGACCCGTCGTTCTTCCGTAACGAGTTGGCCAATTATTTGGGGCGTAACTACACAAATCTTGATTGGACGCCTCACGGACAGCACGTTGAGTTGGTGCTGAACGGCGTGCACGTTGGCAATTATTATCTCTGCGAACAAATATCGTTAGACCAGAACAGGGTTAATGGGGATTATTTAATGGAGGTTGACACTTATTTTGACGAGATCAATAAATTTGAATCACCCTTATTCGGATTGAAATATCAATTCAAACAACCTAACGAGAAGGACCTCTCGGATGAAGCTTTTGAATATTTCTATGACTACATTTCTGAACTCGAGTATATCTTATCAGACAAGAAAAGAGTCCGGAAACATGAATACGAAAAATATCTGGACATCGACATTCGGACAGGTTTGTCGCCCGAAGCAGAGAAGATTTCCCAAAACATCTTCCTCACCCGAGGTCTCAACAATATTCCCGAACCGGAAAAGACACATTGCAAACAGTACAGCTATTCGGCCTGCAAACTTGCCTCATACGATTGGATTTCCAAGTTGAATATTTCATTCGACTACATAGAATTTCCCATTGCCGAAGTACGCTTCAAAAACAGCCACAAGGATTTCTACCTGCTTCCCTCCGAAGGCGTATTCAAAGGGGGTGACATCGTTGCTGTAGAGGCAAATCCCGGCCACGACATCGGCATCATCTCTATGTTGGGGCTTCAAGTAAAGCGTCAGCTGGAGCACAAGCGCATCAAACCTTCCGACGTGATGAAGAAGCTCTACCGCACGGCCCGTTACGCTGACATTGAAGAGTGGATTGCCACTGTAGGGTTGGAGCACGAGACAATGCTCAAATCCCGCTATACGGCTTGGGATTTGAACCTCAATATGAAAGTGAACGATGTCGAATACCAAGGCGACGGCACCAAAGCCATCTTCTACTATTCCGCCGAAGAACGCGTTGATTTCCGCGAGCTTATAAAGATTCTGGCAGAGCAATTCCACATCCGCATCGAAATGCGCCAAA
>CALCFP010000188.1 GCA_937900725.1 uncultured Bacteroidota bacterium
AATCTACTCGATAAAAATTCAAAAATCTCTCGAAATCAATTTATAGAACCCACCTATATTAAAATTCAATAACATATCATTCTCAAAAATTCAATTGCCCGCAACCAGGAACAAGCATTGAAAGCACGTTACAAAATAACATATAATATTGAATGTCATTTATTTATACCATACATTCATTTACATCAAACGACCATAACTCTATACACCAAACATAATCACAGATAATGGATTTTGGCAATCAGAACCGATAAAGTTTTTCACAACACATTCAATGTGTGTTCTATAAATTCCCCCGATTTAAATAGAATCCACCTCAAAAAAAAGCCAAATCGATTTATAAGCCTCACCTTTATACTCACTTTTACAAATTCTTCTTTTCTATATCTAAAGAATAGCGCAAATTTGCAGTCGGAAAAATATAACAGAAATGGGAATACTGATAAAGACTCCAGAACAGATTGACGGCATCCGCAAGAGCGCAAAACTGGCCGCCGCATCACTCGATTTCATTGAACCATACGTCAAGCCAGGCGTCGACACCGAATACCTCGACGACCTTATCAACAAGTTCATTGTCGATAATGGCGCAATATCGGCCTGCAAAGGATACGGCGAATTTCCGAAATACTGTTGCATATCGCCTAACAACGTGGTATGCCACGGAATCCCATCAAAAGACACAATACTAAAGGAAGGCGATATCGTAAACATTGATGTCACCACAATCCTTAACGGATATTACGGCGACACAAGCCGAATGTACGCTGTTGGCCAAATATCGCAACAGGCACAGAACCTTATCGACGCTACAAAGCATTGCCTTGATTTAGGCATAGAGCAAGTAAAGCCGAAAAACGTGTTTGGAAACATTGGATTCTTTATTGCGCGCTACGCGCAGATGAAGGGCTACAGCGTGGTTTGGGAATTCTGCGGTCACGGAGTTGGCGTGCAATTCCACGAAGAGCCCCAAGTTGACCACATAGCACGACGTAATTCTGGCCCTATTATGAGGCCTGGAATGATATTCACCATCGAGCCGATGATTAACGAAGGCAAGGCTCGCGTTGTAATCGACGAGAACGACGGCTGGACTGCCCGCACCATAGACGGAAAGTTGTCGGCACAATTCGAGCACACCGTATTGGTTACCGAGACTGGCTTTGAGGTACTATCTGACATTCATAACGAGTACCCTATCAAATAATGATTATTCATAGCGAAAGCAAAAAAACAACGCCAGGCTTTTGAGTCTGGCGTTGTTTTTTTATGAATATGAAGTTGCTGTTTTATAAAGTCTTGATGATGCCTAAAACTGTATTGTAACATTCGGTCAAGCGTTTCCATTCAGCATTTTGGGTACGGCGGAATCGGTTGATGCGTGAGCGAGCCGTTGTCTTCTTGAACCATACATAGTAACGGAATGCTAGCATTCCCAAATATGGTATGGCAACAGACGCTATTACAGCCATCCACCATTTTGGCATTGCTATCAGCATTATTATCAAATAAATAAGATAGAATACCGTAAATGTGATTATGGAAATGACGTAACGATACGAACTTAAGAATTGAGGATCTTTCACGTTGCGGGCAAAATAGACTGGCAAATGGAATGGCAGAATGTTAAGTAAGAATCCGATTGCGAAAATCGGGCTTAGCACAATCTGCATCAAACGGCTGAATAGTATGCCGATTACAGAATATTTGTCTTTGGCTATTGTCCAATAGCGTAAATTCAGTTTGTTAATCAACGATTTAAGTTCCAATGCAAGCAATTTTGCTTCGTTGTATTTTTCGGAACCCGACTGGGCAAAGTCAAGCACTTTCTTGCCGAATTCTTGCGATTGGTCAAGTATTAGTTTATGGCTTGCGCTTCTTTTGTGCTGGCGACCTTTGTACAAGTCGTTTATGTATATATCGCGAAGTGTTTCAAGCGTTTCGTATTCGGCTTCGTTGTCAAGGTTCAGCATCAGAGGCTTGATGGCATTGCTTATGTCGTCCATCATTGAGGCCATTGCTTTCTGCGGATTTTCAGCGTACAAATCCTTGTATTTGGCCACTGGTATAGGCTTGCCGTAAACGACAAGAAACCGCGAACCGAAATTGATATAGTGCGAATAGTCAAGTCCTGCTGGAATTATCTGTGTTCCAAGTTCGAAATTGTGTTTTGCCTCGGCTTGGAACGCGATACGGGCCACTCCTTTCTTCAAAATGCGCAGTCGGCGCTGTCCCACGTGGCTTCCTTCTGGCAATACGACAAGTTTCTGGCGGTCTTCCAAGACTCCAACTGCTTCGTTAAACGATTCATCGTTGTTCTGAAGTTGCTTTACACCGTCACGCATACGGTATATTGGCAGTATCTTTAGCCACCGCAAAATGTTGCTGATGAATTTCGATTTGCCAAATATGTCGCTTCTGGCCATAAAAATCGCCCGTTCTGGAATGTTATACACAATGCAGAGCGCGTCCATTAGCGTGTTTTGGTGGTTTGGTGTTACAATTACTGGTGTGTTTTTGGGAATGTTCTCTAGTCCTACAACTGTCATTGTCTTGTAAAACTTGTGAACGAAAAACCTGGAATACAATCTAAAAAGAGAGTAACTTAATGCGAAGTTCTGTATAGGTTTTTGCATAACCAATTGTTTTTACTTAGCCAAGGCCAAAGGTAATAAAAAGAGTTGACAAATTCATAATTGTTGTTTCACAAGGCTTGCAAGGTATTCCTGCTCCCATTGGCCTGGCGTTGGATATAATTGGGCGGTACGTCCGAGTTTGTGCAGATCCATTATTGTGGAATATCCTGCACGCGCTATTATCTGCGGTGTTGATAAAAGCAAATCATTCAAGACCGATGTTGATATATGGCTTACGGTCAGTATATTATCTTTTGCTATTTGATATTTTTGTTCAGGTTCCGCTCCTGCTATAAGAATGCGTTTTTTGCTGTTTTGTAAACTCTTCAGCATTTGTTTTGCGAATTGCCGTTTTTGTCTTCCTGGCCCCGACAGCAATATCAGCACATCAGGCGCATCAATATTTTCACATTTGACACTTTTCTCGAATCTTGACAGTGGTCCAATGTAACTTACGCTGTTGTCAAGAGCGCCACCGTGCGACAATGCACCCGAAAGCGACTCATTGACATCGGCATAGTCGGGAACCCATATCTTATTGAATTTATGCAACAAATGTGCGGTAAACAAATGTAACGGCTTTCTGAAAATTGACAGGTACTTTGGCAACTGAATGTATAGTTGGTGAGTTATTATTATGCTTTCAGCCGATTTGCACCAAAGCCCGTAACGGTTGTCTGATATGACCCTGTATAC
>CALCFP010000189.1 GCA_937900725.1 uncultured Bacteroidota bacterium
ATTTGCGCAGGCAACACCAAAGGCACTCCGCAAAGCGAACTGATGCCTGCCGACGGAATACTGAAAGGCGCTCCTAAAATTTTCAAGGACGACTGCCGAATCAACTGGAACAACGAGCCATTGACAATAATAAACAAGATTAGAGGCTTAAGTCCGTATCCTGCCGCATTTGGCGAACTGAAAAGAACTGGCTGTGAACCATTGCCAATAAAGATTTTCTGCGGAAAATTCGAAAAATCGGCTCATAACGAGATGTTTGGCAAAATAGAATCTGACGGAAAATCATACCTGAAGGTTTTTGTAAAAGACGGCACAATATCGCTTAGCGACATTCAACTGGCAGGCAAGAAGCGTATGCCAATAGCCGATTTCCTGCGCGGATTCAAGGACATCAACGAATATTCAATGTAAAGCGGGTTGCATAACTCATTTTTCAGCATCAATATAAAATGAAACTTCGAGAGTTCCTGAATCAGCCAAAGCAATACCACGACAAAAATATGTGGATTATGGGTCTGGTGTACGGCCTGATTGTGTACCTGATTCTGGTGATTCTACAGCCTTTCGGCATCAACACATTGGGCAACAAGCGTTTCTTCATTGAACTGCCGTTTGCCATAGTCACTTTTGCAAGTTGCATCTTGCCGTATTACATTCTACCTGTCATCAAACGCGATTTTTTCCAAATAGACAAATGGACCATTGGACGGAATATGGCACTGACTGCGATGATTGTGACATTTGTAGTGATAGGCAATTCAGTAATACTGTATTTCATATACGCAAGCGCATCTCTTTTATCTACCTTATGGACAGCCGTTTGGCAAACAATAGCCATATCAGTGCTTGCCATAAGCATCGGGTTGGTCATTCCCGACAGGGGGGAGAAAAGGAAAGAGAAAATTGACGACACGCCACTAACGCTGACTATTACTGGAACTGCAAAAAACGAGCAAATCGATCTTGCGCTGAATCAGTTGCTTTACGTTGAATCTGACAGGAACTACTGCAAGATTGCCACCACCGAAGGTATAAGGCAGATTCGGGCGACAATGACTTCGGTGGAAGAGCAACTGGCACATTTTCCGCAAATCCGCAAATGCCACAGGGCATATCTGGTCAACCTATCGGCCGTGATTTCGGTCAACGGCAACAGCACTGCTGGCTACCGCCTGATTATGAGCCACGGCGTGACCGATGTTCCCGTATCGCGTACCTACGCAAAGGATTTGATTGCGAGTCTGGCCTGATTTTCGTCCCAAACGGGCCTTGCCATTCGTCCCAAAAACAGCCAACCGTCACATTTTACGCTATAATCCCGACGTGTATCCCAATTATTTTGCCACCACAAAAGAGTAGCCTTCATTTGCATCGTCAAAAATAAAAACGGAAGACGACAATGAATTGCTTTGAAGGATTACTAATTGGATTGGGGGCTGGCACATCGTGTCTGGCAACTTGCGGGCCACTGGTGCTGTCAGTGATTATGCGCAACTCCCCGTCAACGGGGAAATCATACCTATATATGGCAAAATTCCTGTGCGGACGGCTGCTGGCCTACATCACCATCGGAAGCATACTAATGGGCATCTCATCAGTAATAAAGATGCCGAAAGAAGTTGGCACATATTCGCTATTACTTCTTGGGTTGCTTATGTTGCTCAATGCTTTTGTCAAGATGCCTTCATATTGTCTGAAAGGCGTAGGTTTCAAGGCGAAGGTGCGCAAGGCGATGCCCAAACTGCTGTTGCCGACGCTGGGATTCGTTTCGGCGCTGAACATCTGCCCGTCGATGATTGCCGTTACAGGCGTTACGCTCAATGCATCGTCGTTCATCGACGGCCTGCTCACCTTCATACTATTCTTTGTGGGCTCTTCGATGTTTATGGTCCCCCTCCCGCTGGTCTCGCTTGTCAGCAACAAGCAGGCCATTGCCACCATAGGGAAATTTGCATCCTTGATAGTAGGCACAGTATTGATTGTAAAATGGTTATCACTAATATTTTAATAATTAAAAAAGATGAAAAACAAACTTTACGCTACTGGCAATCGTCTGAGAAGCATATTGCTGACGCTGCCGATGATTCTAATCATTCTTCTGATGCTCAGTGGTGGGCAGAACGTGTTTGCCGATTCTGTTCACGGATTGGCATACCTTGTAACCGTCATCTTCTACGGCACAATGTTCTTTATGATGCACTACAAAGGTGAAGCCGACAAATGGCGGGCCATAGCCTTCTTTGCTTCGGCGGTTCTGTTTTCAGTCACATTTATGAGCAACCTTGTGGAAATGCGAGGCAGCACCACTTACTCTGAATCGGAAATAATGTCGTGCGAGATTCCCTTCTGCCACATTGTGACAACAATGGTCATCATACCTGCCGCAATCAAGCAGACCATAATTTTTCCTGGAAGCATTCTGACTGGATTCGCATCCATATCGTCGATGCTTGTAATAGTGATGGGCGCAGGACTGATATTGGGACGTGGCTTTTGCAGTTGGGGATGCTTCTACGGCGGTTGGGACGACGGATTCCACCGAATTGGCAAGAAAACGTGGATTACGCGCATCAACGAGAGTTACAGATACTTTGCCTTGGCAATGCTGATTGTGATGGCCTTATGGTCGGCATCGACACTGATGCCTGAATATTGCAACTGGCTGTGCCCGTTCAAGTTGGTGACTGAACGCGACAAGGTTGTCGATGCGGAATCGCTGATAAAGACTATCATTATGGTTGTGCTTTTCGTGGCACTTGTGGTCGTGTTGCCAATCCTTACGAAAAAACGTGTTCAATGCGCAACCTTCTGCCCTATGGGCGCGCTTATGTCAATATTCAACAAAGTGTGCATCTTCAGCGTGCGCAACAACCGAAGCAAATGCATCGATTGCGGGAAATGTCGCAAGGTATGCCCTATGCTCG
>CALCFP010000190.1 GCA_937900725.1 uncultured Bacteroidota bacterium
ATTTCTTGATGTCCTCTTGGCATTGGGCGATTTTGTGTTTTTCGTTCACAATGTTTTGCTCTGTAGCCTTAACCTCGTCCTTAAGGTTTGCGATGCGGGTGCTCAAGCCAGTAAGTTCATCTTCAAGGTCTTGCACCTCAAGAGGAAGTTCGCCACGTAAACTCTTGATTTTGTTGATTTCAGTTTGAACCTGCTGTAAATCATAAAGATTCTTCAGCTTTTGTTCCATTGGAACTTCAACTTTTTGATTTTTCTCATCCATTGCGTTATACGTATTTTATTGGATTTGTATTTACTTTCGTCAATTGAACCGCAAAATTAGTAAATTTTCCTTTAACTAATTCATAAAATAGTTCTTTTGTAAACTGTTCGCTCTCATAATGTCCGATATCGGCCAAAACGAACGGCAATTGCGCGTCAAAAAACTGATGGTATTTAATGTCGGCAGTAAGCAGGATATCGGCTCCAGCGCGCATTGCAGCATTGATCAGGAAACTTCCTGCACCGCCACAAACAGCGACTTTCAGGAAAGGTTTGTCGGGCAATTCTGTATGGCGGATTACTCCGCAGCCGAATATGTTTTTTATTCTTGACAGAAACAGACTGGCGTCTTCTGGCTGTGGCAATGTGCCAATAATACCGCTGCCTGCCAGCGGGAAGTCATTCTTTAATGGATAGATGTCGTACGCTGGCTCTTCATACGGGTGAACACTTAGCATCGCGCCGATAACATTATGCAGAATGTTTTGCGGCGCAATGGTTTCAATGCGAGTCTCGTTTTCAAAATGCGTTTCGCCCACCTTGCCGACATAAGGGTTGCATCCGTCGCCAGCCTTGAACGAGCCCTGTCCTTCAGTGTTGTAACTGCAGCAATCGTAGTTGCCTATGCAGCCTGCGCCTGCTTCAAACATAGCGTTACGGACTGTTTCGGCCTGTCGGGTTGGAACAAAGACTGCTATTTTGCAAAGTTTGTTTTCGGCAGGGCAAAGAATTCTCGTGTCGGTCAAACCTATTTTTTGCGCTATTTTGCTGTTGACCCCGTTTATGAGCATGTTGTCAAGATTGGTGTGTGCGGCATAAATGGCTATGTCGTTCTTTATGGCTTTTATCAGCACGCGTTCGACGTAGTTGCTGCCGTTGAATTTCTTAAGACCTCCAAATACAAACGGATGGTGCGATATTACAAGGTTGAAGCCGAGACTGATTGCTTCGTCGACAACCTGCTCGGTGACGTCTATGCATATTAGTGCCCCTGTGGCATCGGCCTGCCTGTCGCCCACTATGAGCCCTGCGTTGTCGTACGACTCTTGATAGGCAAGAGGTGCCACCGATTCGAGATAGTTGGTTATTTCGCTTATCTTCATATTGTCTCCCGAAAAAATTTACGGGCGTAATTTATAAATATATTGCAATTCCGCCTTTCTGGAAATATCGAAAAAAAAGCCTGTCGGCATTACCAGACAGGCCTTATGTGGTATCTTGGATTATTCAGCCGATAGGAATATCTATAGGAATATCCCGTAGCAAATGCGCCCTATGCAGAAGTAAATCACCATTCCCATAATGTCGTTTATGGTTGTTATGAACGGCCCCGTGGCGACGGCAGGGTCTATCTTTATCTTATTGAAACCCAGCGGTAAGGCTGTTCCGACAAAAGCCGCAAGCAATACAACCGCAATCAGTGCGAGACTGACTGTCACGGTGAGTGCAAAAGTTTCGCCAATCATAATGTTGTACAGAAACGCAAGTGCTGCCACTATTGCGCCGTTGAGCAATGCGCCTAAGATTTCCTTCAGGATTTTCCGTCCAGACGAGTCAAATCCCAGCGAATTGTTGGCAAGACCTTGAACAATGATTGACGATGACTGGATAGCCACGTTTCCTCCCATAGCGCCTATCAGCGGAATGAAAATTGCCATTTCGGGATGAAGGATTGTCTGTCCCTCGAATCCGTCGATGACACGTGAGCCCAAGATTCCGCCGCCCAGGCCGATTAGCAGCCAGGGAATGCGGGCACGCGTGAGTTTGAACACAGAGTCGGTCGAGTCAACGTCGCCTGTGATACCAGACATCAACTGGTAGTCCTCGTCGGCCTCCTCCTTGATAACATCGACAACGTCGTCAATGGTGATGCGGCCCTTGAGCCTGCCAATCGAATCGACTACTGGAATTGACACCATGTCGTATTTGCGCATTATGTTTGCCACATCTTCAGCGTCGTCGTCGGTTTTTACCGAAATTATGTCTTCTATTATTTTCTTGATTTTTTCATTGTCGCTTGCCAGCAAAAGTTTTTTCAGTGGCAATACGCCTTTCAGTATGTCTTGGTCATCAACGACATATACGTAGAAGAATTCCTCGACATCTGGCGCCTGCTTGCGTATTTCGTCGATGCAAGAGCGTACGGTGAGGTTCTCGTTGACGCTTATCAATTCTGTCGCCATCAAGCCGCCCGCAGTGTCAGGATCGTAGTGCAGAAGATCGACTATGTCGCCAGCCTGTTCAATGTCGCTGATGTTTGACAGGACTTCG
>CALCFP010000191.1 GCA_937900725.1 uncultured Bacteroidota bacterium
GATGGCTCCCTGTCCGACGGTCTGGCGACCGCCGGTTACGATGCAGTGTGACGGGTTCCCCGTCAAGGCTGGTTGGGTCGTGTTGCTAGCTGGGGCTTTGTTTGGATTAACCGATTATGTATTCCTCGATGTTGCGGGTTTCACGGGAGATATTCATTCCGATGCGGATTATCTGCTGGCCGGTGAGGGCGAAGGGCAGGGGGTAATCTTTGCGCGAAATCTGGTCGAGGGCATCCTGGGCTGTGCCGTCAAACTTGAACTCAATGACATAGCAGTATTGCGGTGTCTGCAACACCATGTCAATGCGGCCATTGCTTGTGTGATACTCTGCCTGGACGTGCATGCCCAGGAGTTTGTGCAGCAGCCACACCTGATTCTGGTAATGGTTCTCCAAGTCCTTAATCAGCTCGTATGGCGTGTCGGCAAAGAGAGACTTGAAGCGTAGGATGAATTGCTCCACATTGCCTCGCTCTATGTCCAAAATGTAATTGCGGATGTCGAATGCCGACTTCGGGCTATTGTGGGTCAAATAATAAGGAATGAGGAATTTAATGAAACCGTCTTCTACCTCTTTGTTGGGGAACCCAAGTTGATAAAGAGCAAAGCGCTCGTCATAACCCTTGATGGTCAGATACCCGCTTTGGTAGATTACCGGGATGGGGTCGGTTGACTCTGAATCAACGCTGTTGATGACATCAACATCTACCTCGGCATGCGCCATGCCGTCAAGGTTGTAGTTGTGGCGAACGAGCAGGGCGGCGAGATAACTGGGCGTGCCGGTCTCGAACCAGTAGCTGCCAAACTCGCAGTTTTTCAATGTATTGAGGACACTAAACGGATTGTACATTCCATCAGTACTGTGAGTGAAATGATAGCCATCGTACATTTTTCTCAATTCGCCATACGACTCATCGATATTCATACATTGTTTTTTCGCAAGGCGCTCAACATAAGGCTTTAATACAGTATGCAACTCTTCTTCTGAAATGCCACAAATGTTATAATATTCGCTGTTCAGCGATATGTCCTCAAGATTGTTCAAGTCACTGAACACGCTCACCTTGCCAAACTTTGTAACGCCTGTGAGCATGGCGAACTTAATGCAGCCGTCCATGCTCTTGAGTGCTCCGTAAAAGCCTTTTAGCGTGGCGCGGTATTCGTTTTGAAGTTCTTCGTTGCCAATGGCTTGAAGTATTGGCTTGTCGTATTCGTCGACAAGTATTACCACTCGCTGGCCTGTCTGCTCGTATGCCCGGCGGATTACGCCTTCGAATCGAACGCCCAAATCGTCGTTGTCGTTTTGGCGACCATACTGACTTTCCCAATTTTGCAATGTTGAATCGAGTTTCTTGCGCAACGTATCTTTTTCAGTAAACTTTGCCGTATTCAAGTCCAAATGCAACACTGGATGCACTGTCCATTTCTGCTCCAACTGCTCCACGGCAAGACCTTTGAATAGTTCGCGCTTGCCAAGGAAATAGGCCTTTAGCGTGGATATGAGCAAGCTCTTGCCAAATCGGCGCGGACGCGACAGGAAATAATACCGCCCCGTGCTTACCAGCTTATACATTATGGCTGTCTTATCGACATACAAATAGTTGTCTATTATAAGACTCTCGAAATCCTGTATGCCTATTGGCAAGTTCTTTAACTGCTCCATGGCCTTTGTGTTTGCATCTCACAAAGATATGTTTTTTTTTGCGTGATTTTGAAATGTGGTTTTTGCTGTTTGGTTATGTCAATGTCATACTACCATGCCACAATGCCGAAAGGGAAACTTGCATATTCGGCAAGGCATCGGTTTCAAAACTGGCCGAGCCCGTGCATCCGTTTTGCGATATCCTTCCCCATATTGTTGAAATAGTTGTCATCGGTTGCCATAGGGAGCATATCGGGGTACTGCACTTGCAAGGTGCAGTTTTGGGTGATGCTCCCTTCGTAATGCTTTATTGTGTTCCATGTGTTTCTGCCATCAAAACTACACTGCAATTCGCAGTTAATTGAAGAGTTAAACTTGGAATTTGCCACAAATTTTATTTGCAACGGCGTTTCTGTGCCGCAATAGCCATCTGCATCGGTATTGGGTATGACACTGACTGTTCCAATGCCTTTATCTTCTTGTGCGAACGCATGGTAAAAGCAAAACAATAAAAAAAAGACAACTAATGATGAATACCGCATATTACTTCTATTCATCCTTTACGCAACGGAACAGAAAAAAATGATCCCCATTATCTGCAAATACCCTAATTCTTCCTATTCCATTGTAAGCACTTGCAAGTATTCGCGTCAAATATTGATTATCGTTATTGTAAAGAGTGCTTGTCATGAAGAATGCTCCATAACCTTTTCGATTTTCTTTTATAACATGATTACTTCTCTCAGAAATTCCAACAGGGTGAGCGTTAAATCCTAAACCATACCCCTGCAATCTTTTTGCTGGGTCATTAATGTCTATCCACTCATTATCCGAAATCAAATATTCCCTTATGAGAGTATTTTTACCAACATACACTGAATCAATATATCTTATATCGTCTATAATGATAGGATCAAGTACCCAACGTGATAATTGAGTTATAGTATCATATAGATACTGGTACAATTCATCTCTTATAAACATTTTTTTTCCTATAGAGTACGGATGAGTTTCTATATTATATGGTTCAACACCAAAATGTGTTTCCAAATCTTCCCAATCCTCATTTGTTGCCAAATGAAATCCTTTAGGAATAAAATTTTTTCTTTTCATTATTGGATATGCCTCAGAAGAATATAATACCATTTCAAGGCCTGATTCCAATGTAATTTGGCAACAACAATATTTGCCAAAATATGATTTAACACCTCCATCAACATGAATGGTATCATCCTCAATATTAAATCGCAAATCATCGAGCATCCAAGTACGGTTGCCAATCTTTGCATAACGATAGACATTGTATTGTGAATCGGCAACATAGCCATCGGTATTCAGGAATATGCCTTTTGCCGTAGCTGGAACAGGTACAAGTTCGCCATTAAGATTGTAATTCATTGTCACATTATAATCATATACTACAGGCTCATAGTATTTACCATTAGCCTCGTCCCACCAATTGTGGTATATCTGGTATTTTTGATTACCCAAATCACCGGCCGAAATGTAGCACGAGTCCTGTCCTACTGGCACCTCTATTGGGGTCTTGTCGTAATTGCAGTCCTTGTGTGGAGTCATTGTAACACTGCCTCCTTCAAAGGCATCGTTATGCTCCCATTTTAGTATCACACTCCAATCTCCGTCTTTACTTGAGTTGTATGCTTCAACTGTATAAGGTGTCATATAATAAAAACAACGTACTTCTGTTTCACTGTGATCGTCATCTAAAAAATGAGTGTTCGCCAACTTCCAATAATATTTAGTATTTGCCATAAACTTATAATCAGAAAACAGTTTCTCCATATCATCTGGTTTTGTTCCTACTAATATTGTGAACCCATTTTCTAACATTAAAGAAGACTCGTCTTCTTCATAGTATAAATTTAATGCACATGGATCATTTTGCGAAACAAACACCACAGCCCCATCTTTCAGCAAAGCAGGCTCCATTTGGTCCATTTCCTCTTGAGTGAACTTTCTTATATCAACTTCATCCTCACAAGAGTTGAAAACAATTGTCATTGCCAACAAGGCAAACGCTGTGGTTAAAAAACTTCTTTTCATAATAAATAGTTTTAGTATTCAATATTAATTTGTTTAGTATGCGTTATGTGGTTTTTGCCAGGCAATTTGTACTTGGCAAGTATAGGATAAATCCCCTTTGTCAGTATTGGCAAGTAGTTAAACGTTAATAATTTATCAATTTCTTAACCGCTCGTATTCGCAGTATTTCACCTGCATGGTCTAAATATTTTGAATTCTCATTGGTGTATTCACCAAAAATATCCTCGTAGCCTATCTTCACATAGCCTCCAGGCACTACGTCAATGTCTATCTTTTTCCAATTGTCACCTTCCTGCCCAATGCTATATTCCAACTTAGCCTCAGTAGTGTTTGTGGTATAGAAATTGTTGAATTGCAATTCTATTTTTTGCTTTTTCTCAATGCACAACGAACCGACCATGTCCACATTGTTGCAGACAAGTATTATAGGGTCGTCTATTGTGTATTTGGTCTGCGCCCGGTAACCCTCATGCGCTCCGCGCATTCCGCATGCCGAACGTCTTTCATACTCACCCGAAGAATGTGAGCCTGGTGTTGAATCCAATCTATATTCACAATCGTTATTATGCCTCATATTCCCGGCATACAGACTCATTTTCAATGCAAAGGACGGCTGATATACAGAATCATAAAATTCGGGTATGTCAAAGTATCCAGAATAATTGGCACTGTCTTTCAAATCGCATTTCGTATCTCCTATGTACAACTCCATTCTCTTGAGCTCTGGTTTGCTATCACCCATACAATGGCGAAACCGACTGAAGCTCTGCTCAACCTTTATTGCACCAAGGTTTGGCTCTGGATTCTTTTGTGCAAAAGAGCAAAACGCAACTAATAGCAAGTACAATGCCAATATTATTCTTTTCATTCTTTATCTTTTACTAAACGTAGACTTGCTAATGATAGGCTAGAAATAGTACAACGCAACACTCCATTATAACCATTTGAATATAACCTACAAGCTGTATGTTCTGATGTTTTTCTAGTATTTGTCATATATATTGAAACTAATCCAAATCCTATTGGGGTTAAGCCACTATCTGTAACCCCACTTGGGTTCAAATTCAAGCCATCCTCATTATTTAACTGTTGACCTTTCCAATCTGACCAACCGACAATAGACCTCATTTTAAATGCAATGTTTGTTTCATTGCCATAAAACAAACCGCTACAATCTTTGCTTTCATCAATTATATTGTTTACTATGTCGTCAGACAAGTGAATATAATCATCCATTGGCTGGCTTTCCACACCATAATACGTTTCAAGTTCATTCCACTCCTCGTCAGTTGGAATATGAAACCCTTTTGGAATAAATTCAGGGTATATTTCATACCCATATTGGGGATTAATGTCAATGTCAATTGTATATTTTGCCAAATATTTAATTATTGACACACCATTATATTCGTATTCTTCATAAGACGTCATAGTAACTCCAAAAAAATACCTATGCCTTTCAAGCCTAAAATCATCAATGGTCCAATATTGGTTGCCTATCTTCTTGTAGCGGTAAATGTTGAAATCCATATCCCGTACACAGGTGGATTTGTCCATAAAAATGTTCACGCAAGTGTCCTTTAGGCTCACTGTCTTTTCGCCTACCGCCTTGTCTATGGTTACCATAAACGAGTATTTGTTGGCATCAAGGTAATAGATAGTCTCCGTTCCTGGCCAATAGACGTACTCGTAAGCCGGGTAAGTGCCTTCGGCCTTTACGTAGCATTGCCCGTCGGTGGCTGGCGTGGTTATGCTTGTAGGCTTGAACGTGGGGTCTTCCAACGAGGTTATCTCTATGTTGGCTTGGCACCCGTCAAGCATCATTGGGTGAAGCGTTGTTGGCTTGTCGCCCCAATAATACGAGCAGTTCCATTTAACTATTGAGGCCAGTTCGTTCTCGCCGTTGTCCTGCTCCAGTTCCATTACCGTGTTCGGCATTGAGTATATCTCGCCCTCCGAATCGTATTCGTCGGTGTAATAGATTGTCTCATTGTATATTATTCCCAAATGGACTTTGTAGTAGTATCTTGTGAATGGCTCCAACGCTATTTCCTGCTGGCTTGAATTGGCGAATAGGTAATGCTCCATTTCATCCTTGTTCTGGCCAACGCTTATGTCGTAGTATAATTCAGCGCC
Source organism: uncultured Bacteroidota bacterium (assembly GCA_937900725.1). Lineage (GTDB taxonomy): Bacteria > Bacteroidota > Bacteroidia > Bacteroidales > SZUA-534 > RUG13583. The sequence continues at coordinate 5,840 of CALCFP010000191.1, forward strand.
TTCGGCTCCGCCATTCCAGACTGCAATCGTTGACAATCCGGCAAGGTTGTACGTGCTGTCCTTGCAAACAACCTGGTCCAATGATTCCGTTGTGAATTTCACATTGCGGGCTTCGTCAAACAGCGTGTCGAATGTTGTCTCTTCGTCTCCCTTGCATCCTGCAAAGTTCATTGCCACAAATGCCGAAACGGCAATGGCGAATAAAAATCTGTTGGTTTTCATTGCTTTATGAGTTGTTTTTTGTCGTTAACAAAGGTGGATTGCCTATACCCGACAAGAATTGTTTTTAAAATCAAAATGTGGATAATTGCATATCTTCCCTTTGCATAATTACAACTTTTTTTCAAATAATCATTGATAAATGCCTGCTTTTGCATTTACAGCCTGAATACACACAAAAAAAACGGGCTCACTTGGCAAGTGGACCCGCTTTCCCTAATTAGCAACTATTACTATTAATTATTTGTGCCTTATTGAACCGCCCGAACTGGCCCTTACATCGGTAACCGTGGCGTTGCCGTAGTAGTTGACGGACGCTCCGCTTGATGCCTTTGCCTCAAGTGTTGACTGCACATTTACGTCAACAAAAGCACCACTGGAAGCATCAACTTTGCCCTCGCTGGCATTCAATCCCTTTGCGTGTATTGATGCTCCGCTTGAAGCACTGGCATTGAGTTTCTGTGTTTTTCCTGAAATTGTCAATGAAGCGCCAGCCTTTGCTTCTGCCACAATTGATGAAGCCTCAATGTCAAATGTCATTTGAGAGCCTGACGATGAGCAAGTGATGAAATTGTTGCTCTTTAAGCCATTGGCATTGACGGTTGAGCCCGAACTGGCCAACAATCTATCAAGGGTTGGTGTTGTAACATCGACAACCACATTGCGGACATTCTTTATTTTTGTTTTTGACTTGAAATGAATGCACAACGTACCGCTCTTGACCTCGGTTATGACATTTTCAATCTCGGTATCAGGGGCTGTGACTTTCACGACCGTGGAATCGCCCATATTTATATTGACTCTTATGCCTTGCGACACGTTAACACCTGAAAAGGCTTGCACATTACGGTTTACGGTTATGTCTTCGGCTTTGCACTGATTGGCAGCTGAAAGAAGCATAACACCCAATCCCAATAAAAATAACTTTTTCATATTATCTTGTTTTTAAGTTCCGCCATTAATGACGATTGTATTCTCAAAACGTTGCATTCAATTATCGTTTTTTTTTGAAAGAAAAATAAAAAAACAGCGGGCGACTTTATCTAAAAGATTGAACATCTGTTATTTGTACGCAATTTCCGAAATTGAAAAATCCTTTTGTTTTGCGAGGATTCGTTTCTGCCTTATATTTGCTTGCATAGAAAATGTGTAACAATGATGGATTTCCGCACAGAAGTTGGCTTTGACTCCGATTTCAGCATTGGCTACTCCGACAGGCTGATGATGCTCGGTTCGTGCTTTACAGAGAATATCGGGCAAAAATTCACCGATTCGATGCTGAATGTGGTTGTAAATCCGTTTGGAATTCTGTTTAACCCGGAATCGATAGCCGACGCCGTGGAACGCGCCATTGACGGCATCCACGTAACAGATGCCGACGTGTTTGAGCACAATGGGCTGTGGTCGAGTTTCGGGTTTCACGGCAGTTTCTCGTCGGCAAGCAGGGACGAGGCCGTAAGCCGTATGAACGCTGGCATCGACAAGTCTCACGAATGGATTGGCAAGGCATCGAAACTGATTCTCACCTTTGGAACGGCATTTGTCTACAGGCTGAAGGACAACGGAAAGATTGTTGCCAACTGCCACAAACTGCCTACCGACCGATTCTCGCGCGAAATGCTTGGCGTACAATCCATTGTTGACCGCTACTCTGTGCTTATGGACCGTTTGGCGGGCATCAACCCAAATCTGCATATTGTATTGACAGTGAGTCCGATAAGACATCTGCGCGACGGGGCGCACCAAAACCAGTTGAGCAAATCGACACTTCTGCTGGCAACAAACGCGCTTGTCGAAAAATACGGCAATGTGCATTATTTCCCGTCGTACGAGATTGTGCTTGACGATTTGCGCGACTACCGTTTCTACGACACTGACATGGTCCACCCGTCGGGAATGGCCGTTGACTATATCTGGCAAAAACTCTGCTCAAAATGTTTCAGCACTTCGGACCTTGCCACTATGGACGATGTGCGCAAACTGCAATCGGCACTCAATCACAGACCGATTAACCCAAACACTGACGAGTTCAGGAATTTTGCATCACGGCAATTGGATTTTGCCAAACAACTGGCCCAAAAGCATTCGGATATTGATTTCAGCAAGGCTATTGGACATTGGCAAGGGGTGATAGACGCTAGGGAATGATGAATGGTTTGGGTGTGTGACTGTTCTTTTAACACGAATTACCGTGAATTGCCATTAATTTTTCAGAAATTATTTGTTTTATAACGTTTTGTAGAGACGCGGCGCGCCACGTATCTACCAGCAATGCGTCATAAAAATGCAATTAGTGCAACCTTTCAGGTTGTTCTTTAGGTAGCATTGTAAACCGTAGGTTTCACTGCGTTCAACCCACGGTTATGATTGTTGGCCACTTTCAGTGGCTGTTCTTTTAACACGAATTACCGTGAATTGCCATTAATTTTTCAGGAATTATTTGTTTTATAACGTTTTGTAGAAACGCGGCGCCACGTATCTACCAGCAATGCGTCAATTATGAGTGTCGCCGCTCTGCGGCTTAATAAGTTGAGTTGGCATTGGTGCTACCATTATTTCGCCGCTCTGCGGCTTATGCAATAATTAACATTCATACACAACAACAGCATTTTGGCCGCAGAGCGGCCTAATAATGGTAGAATATGGCACAACAAACGATACAAGCCGCAGAGCGGCGAAATAGAATGTGTTTTTTACGACTGTCGTGGTTGTCCTTTTAACACGAATTACCGTGAATTGCCATTAATTTTTCAGAAATTTAATTGTTATACAATGTTTTATAAATGCCAATTATCCATTATAAATTATCAATTGCGTTGCGCCACGTCTCTACCGACGTTACGGCTGTCTTAATTCTGAATTTATTTCGCGCAGTCGATAATGTCGTTGAGCAGACGGCACATTGGATACAATGCCTTGTGCGCCCCGGCGATGTAGGAATAAAGACGGTCTGATGCGACCATTGAATCGGTCAGCGTTGCCGATGCGATGTAATGCTTGTATTTGAGCAAATCGGCGTGAACGAAATCAGGGTCGTAGCCGGCGGGCACCTTCTTAAGTTTCTGGTAGTCCCACAAACCGCTGTAGTATTTCTTGAATTCGGCGCTTTCAATGATTTCTAGCAAATCTTCGGGGACGGAATATAGTTCGTTGCGGACGGCCTTGAGAATGTTCTTGTCTTCAATCCAAAGCCCGCCGCCGCACATTGAAAGGTTGTGTGGCTCAAACTGAATGTAGAAGCCGCAACGTTGGCTGTTTTTCCCGCCCAAGGCGATATTTGCAGCAAAATGTGTCTTGTAGGGTGTCTTGTCGGGCGAAAAGCGCAAGTCGCGGAAAATGCGGTAGATGCTCTCCTTTGCGGTGACGCCGACAAATTCGGGATTGGTTTCGGCCAAAATCTGAATCATATCGGCAATGAGTTGAGAGAAATCGGCTGATGCCGACTTGTACCAATCACGGTGGGCGTCAAACCACTGCTTGCTGTTGTTCTGTTGCAGTTCGGTCAAGAACGGCATTATGTTGTCTGCAGGATTTACCATACTTCTTTGACAATTACTTTTCGTCGGCACTGAACCCGCTCAAACGCTCGGCCGACAGAGCGAACCAAATCATGTAGATGTATAACGGAACCATAATGGCGAGTGCCCACTTGACACCGAAAAAGTCGGCAACGGCACCCATGCCAACCGTGATTATTCCGCCACCGGCAATGGCAGTCAGCATAAGGCTTGTAGCCTTGTTGGTAAGATAGTCGAGGCCCTTGGTGGCTAGTCCGAAAATATTGCCCCACATGACTGACTGGCACAAGCCCGACAATATGAGCGCACCAATGGCAATTGGACCTTTTGCCAAAAGACCGAAGGCAACAAGGACTATTCCAGCCGTGGCGTACCACGACAATGCCTTGCGGTCGGTTGCCCGCTTCATTACAAATATTCCCGTGAAACGGCCGACAAGCATCGCCATAAAATACAGTGTGATGAACTTTGCGGCTGTGGTTGTTTCAACCCCTAAAATGGAACTGTCGGTTGCGTAACGCACCATAAAACTCGGGATGGCAATTTCAATTCCTTCATAGACGAATATTGCCAAAACGCCGTATCGCAAATGGCGATGACGCCATGCTTCGGCGATTGTTCCTTCGGCTTGGACATTATGCTGAATTTCAGGCAATTTTATAAGCGCAATTACCAATGCCACTATCAAAAAGGCTATTCCGATGGAGATGTAAGGCATCTGAAGCATATTTGCCAATTCTGAACGTTGGGCGGCGGAAATATCAATTGCACCGTCGGGAATTATCTGACTGATTGTACCCAAAAAAAGCAGACTGCCGGCGAGCGGGGCTATCATGCGAGCCGTAGAACTAGCGGTGCCAACAATGTTCATTCGCATTGCTGTGGTACGATGTGGCCCAACTTCGACAACAAACGGATTTGCAGCCACCTGCAATAGTGTGATTCCGAGAGCCAATACAAATGTTGCCGCCAAGAAGAACGGATAACTGACCATAAGCGCGGCGGGATAATACAGGAATCCGCCACAGGCGCAAATGCAAAGCCCCAGCAACATTCCCTTCTTGTAGCCGAATTTTTCGGTAACCACCGACGACGGGATGGAACCAATTCCGTAGGCACCATACCAGACCATGTTTATCAACATCGACTGCGTATCGGAAAGGCTGAACAATGTCTGCATATAGGGAATCAGGATGTTGTTCATCGTGGTAACAAAACCAAACGAGAAGAACAGGAATGTGAGGGTGCTCATTGCCGTAATGTTGGTACGGCCTGACA
>CALCFP010000192.1 GCA_937900725.1 uncultured Bacteroidota bacterium
AGCCAAGGTCATATTGACCCCACATCATTTCATCATAGACTTTTTGCCAGTCTTGTGAAACTTCATCAGCAACAACATCAGTGATGAGATCTTGTCATTCTTGAAATTGAGAGCATCATGGGGTCGCAATGGTAACATCAGCGTGTTGAACAACTACCCATACAAAACAGGTATCAATGAGAATGGCACATGGTCTCAAAAAGATGACGGAACAATAGTTAACGGTTCCGCTCCAAGTGGTGTTGCCAATCCTGATTTGACATGGGAGACATCAGACCAAGTTGACGTAGGTTTGGATATGCGTTTCTTATCTAACCGCTTGTCATTGGGATTCGACTACTACAATAAGAAAACAAAAGACTTGTTGTTCGGAATCACCACTCCATCTGAAGCAGGTTCACTCAACACAACAGTTAACGGTGGCGAAATTCTTAATACAGGTATTGAAATTGAAGCCGCATGGCGTGACAAAGTTGGAGACTTCAACTACAGCATTAATGCCAACCTTGCAACTCTTAAAAACGAAGCAACATACCTGACTCCATTAATGGGTGAATACCAGAGCGGTTCAGGCGTAGGCGGTTCCAACTATTGTACTCTAACAACCCGCTTTAAAGAGGGTGAGCCAATTTGGTACATGTATGGTTACAAATACACTGGAATGGATGCAGACGGCAAAGCCACATTCGCCGATCTTAACAACGATGGCGTAGTTGACGAACACGACCAGACCAATGTAGGTTATGGCAACCCAAAAGTAACTTACGGCTTAACTGTTAATCTCGAGTATAAGGGTATCGACTTTGTATTGTTTGGTACTGGCGCTGCTGGCAAAGACATTTACTATGCTTTGTATTATGAGGGATACAACAACATTGCTAAGCATTTCTATGACGAAATGAAGAGTGGCAATATGCCAAAAGATGTTGCTACAAGCAAAATGTATTGGTCATCTGACGCAGTTGTATTCAACGGCTCATATTTCAAAATCAAGCAAATTCAACTTGGATATACCCTACCTAAGAACTTAACCCAGAAAGTGTTTATCCAAAACGCACGTTGCTTTGTATCATTGGATGACTTCTTTACAATCACCAAGTATCCTGGCCTTGATCCAGAAACTGCAAACAACGGAGCTAACGGTCCTGGCATGGATTTAGGTCAATATCCAACTATGCGTAAAGTCGTATTTGGTGTTAATCTTACATTCTAATTTTAACAAAACAAAAAGAATATGAAAATGAATAAATTAATATATGCACTTTGCATTGGTGCAGGCATGTTAAGTGTATCGTGCAATCAGGATTTGCTCGATATTCCGCAGAAAGCATCAACTTCTTCTGATGAGTTCTTTGCAAAAGAAGAGGCTGCCCAATCACTATTAACTAGCTGCTACGCAGAGGTGGCAGGCCGTATTGCGGCAGCTGACTGGAACGATGGTAGCCAGTTTGGCAGTCCATTCCTGACTATTCTGAATTATTCTGCAGATGACGTATTCTCTGCTGGTGGTGACATTACCGACCACTTTGACCTACGTCAGATCGGCGAATTCCGCTATGATACCAAGAATGTACAAATCAAAGCTGTTTATAACAGATTGTACAAAGTAATATTCATGTGCAACCAGCTTAAGGCAAACATTGTAGGCGATACACCTGTAAAAAAGACTGCCATAGCTGAAGCTCGCGTCTTGAGTGCTTACAGCCACATGATGGCAGCATTGTTCTTTGAAAATCCTCCATTGGTTGCTGAATTGACTACAGACTATGTAAAGAATGCTGATAGCCAGGAGCAGATACTTAGATGGTGTATTGATGAATGTGAGGCCGCTTTGCCAGACTTGAATGAACGCAACGGCGCTTCAGACGCAGAAGGTTGCTATAAGGTCACAAAAGGTTTTGCTCAGTTCGTTGCTGGCAAATGCGCAGTATTTTTGGGCGATTGGGCTACAGCTGTTAAGTATTTGCAACCACTTTGCGAATCTGCAAATTATGCATTGATTCCAAACTATCGCGATTTGACTCATATTGAAGGCGATGGTTCAGCTGAGAAAATATTTGAATGCAATGTTGTAGAGAACGCCTTAAATACCGACACATTTGGAGAAATGATGCGCGGTCAATGGATGGGAACTAATGTTCTTAACTGGCGTGGCGATGATCTACCAGCAACAGCCAATATTGAAGCTGTTCAAGGCTGGGGTGGCGGTGCTATCAATGACCAGTTTGCTGAAAAGATGTATAAAAACGAGCCAAATAGCCAACGTCGTATAGCTACATTCCTAACAGCAGACGAATTCCTATATGACGAAGAACTATGCGGATGGCCATCAGACAGTGCACATCTTACACTTGAACAGAAAAAATCTGATCCAGGTCGTGGCATTAAAAACATAGCAGGTTCATTCTCACGTGGCATATTTATGGAAGTTAAGAGAATGACTTATCCAACAGATAAATGTACACGTGCCGATGCTAATATGACAAACTTCACTATAGCACGTCTTGGTGAGGCATATTTGCTATACGCAGAAGCATGCTTAAAGAATGGCAACGCAGCAGAAGGCAAAAAATACCTGAATGCAATTCAGGAACGTGCTGGTGCTCCTGTAACCGACCTTACAATGGAAACTTTGATGGATGAGAAACAATATGAATTGTGGTTCGAAGGTTGCCGTTTCTTTGACTTGGTTCGCTGGAGCAAACAAAACGGCCTAGACATTAAGGCAAAATTTGATGCAGTAACCGACAACATTCCAATTCAATATGATTTGTTCTTTGTTCCAGAAGGTTATGAAATGTATGACGCAAAATACTACAATAAAGAACATAAGATTGTTGCTGTTACTAAGCACCCATTGGCAGAAGGTGGTTTTACAAACCGCTTCACTGTAGGCAAGCACGAATATCTTCCTTTCCCAGAAGATGCTCTTAATCTTAACCCTGAGCTTGTGCAACATGCTAATTGGTAATATTTAATTATTACAATCTATTTACAAAGGGAGTACCTTTCGGGTACTCCCTTTTTTTAATTATATGTGTCTGATCAAGCAAGAACATTACGGGGGAAGAGCGTTATGGAAAAGTTATCGGAGACAAGTAACTAAAGTGGAAATATCAATAATATCCCCGGCAATATTATTTTCAAAAGATAATCAACTAAATGTGATTTCTATCAATAGATAGATACTATCACAGATTGTATCTATTCTACATTTTTTACGCAGATAAAATTCTAGTGACCAAAATGCTGATTGAAGTCGCAAATTGTTCCAATGTTCGGTTACGCAGAAACGAGACAAAGACTGAACTCAACTATCGAATTGAAAAATACACTAAGCAACAAAAATGGAAACAATTACTTAGTTCAAATCAAGAAACGTCATGTTTAAACCACAAAAATAGATTGTCAGTGACTACTATTTGTATGTCACGTTATTTCGACGATTGCCATAAACCATTGATTCCACAAGATTAGTATTGTAGCGAGTAGGTGCAACACAAAAATCGGGCATGTTATATGATTTCAGTTCCTCGTCGTAGTGTTGACGTGGATTACGCTGTGGCAATGCAAAGGCTTTAGCAGCATTGCCATTCTCATCAATGTGGGCAATATAGAGCAACGAGAAATAACCGTCATCTCGACGCGATGTAAAAACTATCCAGCGAGAGTTTGACGACCAATTGTGGAACGAATCTGCATCATTTGAATTAGCCAATGTGAGAGGATGCATTTCTTTTGTTTCCAAGTTAAAGAGCCAAAGGTCGGACTCGGGATGCCAAATTGAGAATTGTCCGTAATCGGTCATTGTGAAAAGAATATATTTACCACAATACGAAGGACGAGACCATGCTATAGACTTACCTTGATTGCGCAAGTCGATCAGCGTGTCAACCGCCTGTCCAAACACTCCAGCCGAATCATCGAAACTTATTGAGCAAAGCACATATTTCGCTTTTTCGGTTTCACTAGGCAGATTGCAAGGTGCAGAAGATGTGTAGTACATCGTTTTTCCGTCGGGCGAAAATGTCGGGTCGGTTTCGTACCAATCAGTTTTAACCAAAGGCGAAGTGATCAGTTGACTATTGTTGATGTCGAGAATGGCAATATCGGAAGCATCATCATAAACCTCAAGTTTCTTTTTATGAATCATAAAGTAAACTTGCTTGGTTGCGTTTTGGCTGTATACCACAAAGCGTCCGCTTGGGTGCCAATAAGTATAAACGCAAGGCAAGTCTGACGAAGTCGGTTTCAGATTAAAGGCTTCATAGTTGTCGCCACGTCTTATAACAGTGGCGCCATGCTCACCGCGATAATGTGTACTAGAAAACAGAGTGTTGCAATGATTTGAAGTGTGGCAGTTCATACAGCCTCCCTCTATTTGAGACCCTGGGTAAATAACATCAACGTCGAAATTTGAAATGTTGCGTTCATATAGCCCCATTTCGCTAAAAAAACCATAGCCGGGAGCTATAAGCCGGTAATGCACGCCATAATCGATACTATCAGGACTGACATAAATAGAGAAAGAATTAAATGTCAACCATTTATCATTTTTCAACAGACTAACAGAAACTGACAAACTATCGCCAATGTTGCAACTTAGCAGTTTGTGCCATTTGGCAATATTAATGTCGATACATTGTTGTGCAGAGCATGTCAGTTCAGAATTTTTTCCTTTGAATGTTACGGAAATAGCCTGAGTAGATGAGTCGCAACTCTGGAAATTGAGTGGAGCAATATTTGCTGGTACAGTAACAAAAGTGTAGTCGGGGTATATTTGTGGCAATTTATCTACCAATTCGGCATTTTGCGGTTCATAGCGGCTGCACGAGGTAAATAATACTATTATCGGAATTAGTAAATGTTTCATTGTTCGTCAATTTTGTTAAACAAATAGTACCAAACAGAGTTGCCGTAATCTTTCTGCAGCATCTGTGCGGCATTTCGTCGATTGTTACTTACGGTATTCATAAAGAAGTTGAACCGTTGCCTGGTTACGCTTGATATGTTGTAAGGAATGCTGTTAACATCTTGATTTGACATCACCCATGCAAAAAGCACTGCTTCCTGGTAAACAGGAGGCAACGCTGAATAATGCTTGGCGTAGTTCACAAAATATTGGACAAACAGATCAATATTTTTATCAAGCAACTGACTTATAAGAGCATAATCCCATGCCAAGCGGTTTTGCGGGTTGTATCGCACCAACTCAATAATAATATTGCCATAATTATCATTCGGCTGTATAAAATCTTCGGTCAATCTGTAACTTCTTATTTCGCCATATTCACTATCAATCTTATATTCAGCGTGATTTTGGCACTCTTTTAGGCGTTTGGATGCCCAGTCATCGTAAAAAAGAGTGTATTGCAGCAACCTGAGAAATTTTTCTGCAGACTTCCAATCACGGTTAATCAAGTCTATTTCAGCCAGTCGCTTAATGTAACGAACACTCAGGTAGTGGTTTGGTATTGCACCGAGCGATTCGCTGTAATGACGGCGAGCCAAGTTGGTAAATCCCAAATAATAAAACACTTCACCTGCCGATATACACAGTGTATGATGCCGCATAAACGGAACGAAAAGACTAGGCGACTTTTGCTGGTCAACGCGTGTGGTTAAAAGGTTTGTTTTGGCTAGTGCTAAATTCAAGTAATTTTGTTCGATAACCCAGACCGGTCTTTGTTTATCAGCTGCCTTAATAATTTTCTTCCATTCTTTTTGGCGGGCCATACAGGAGTATTCCAAAAGTTCTTCACGGTCGGGGTCATAACACTTTTGGATGGCCCAAAAGCTGCCACCGGCAATCAGAATCAGCAGCACAACTACGGAACTTGACTTATTTACTCTTTTTGAGACAAAATCTGCCAGTAAAAATGTGACAACTATTATAAACACAGTCACATAAAGCGCTGTTGGAAATTCTGCAGGAATTCGCATATACCAAAGTCCTTTGAGCAAGGCATTCAGACTGTGAGTGCCAAATGTATGCGCGATGAGTGCCGCAAGAAAAACAGCAAGAATAACTGCAAGAATTATTTTAAGAACTTTTCTGTTTTTTTTGCTTTTATTTCGTTTTTCCATAATCTCT
>CALCFP010000193.1 GCA_937900725.1 uncultured Bacteroidota bacterium
CTCGACAATGATATGGCGCCGAAAACTATTGCCAAGACGGCAAACGGTATGCCGAAAATCCCGATACACGGGGCAAACGAGATTATCAATGCTACAATTCCGCATACAAGCGATGTTATCGCCATCCCTTTTCCTGATTTATTAACTGAATTTTCCATATCTAATAATTTTTTAATGTTTCAAAACCGATTCAAAGACGATTGCGTTTTGCAAATGTTACACTACAGGTGCATCATTTTCTGCGAATCCAAGTTTTCCGAGCAGTTGCAATGCCTTTTCCACCGATTTGACATTTTCGAATGCAAGCGACAGTTTCCCGTTTTTCTCCTGCATCTGGCAAGTGCTTCGGAAACGGCGCTGAACATTATTCAAAATAGTATAGAATATAGGCGACTGGTAGAAGGCTGATTTTTGGTCGGCTACAAAATAAACAGTCATCTTGCCGTTTTTCAGCAATACCTTCTCCATACCAAGGCTGACGGCCACCCAACGCAGACGTACAACCTGAAGAAGTTCTGTCACAGGTTGTGGCATCGGCCCGAACCTATCAGTAAGTTCGCTGTCAAAGGCCGATATTGCTGCCTCATCTTGCAACGAGTCGATGCGACGGTAAAGGTTGATACGCTCGGGGACATTCTCGATATAATCGTCGGGAATAAGCAGTTCCATATCGGTATCGACGTGACAGTCGGCTACAAAGCGGACATTTTCAAAAATATCGGCATTTATCTCCTTCTGACTGTCCTTGCTTTCCATCATTTCGTTCTCCAATTCGCTTTCCTTGAGTTCTACCAAGGCTTCATCGAGAATTTTCTGGTATGTTTCGAAACCAAGGTCGCCAATAAATCCGCTCTGCTCGGCACCAAGAAGATTTCCCGCTCCGCGTATGTCCAAATCCTGAAGCGAGAGGTTGAGACCGCTGCCGAGTTCGCTGAAATCCTCTATGGCTTTCAACCGTCGGCGCGCCTCGTCGGTAAGCGTTTCGGGCGCAGGCGCGAAAATGTAGCAGAATGCCTTCTTGTTCGACCTGCCGACACGGCCACGCAACTGGTGCATATCGCTCAATCCTTAGCGCTGTCCTTCATTAATTATTATGGTGTTGGCATTAGGAATGTCGAGTCCAGCCTCAATTATTGTTGTACATACCAGGACATCGAACTTGCCTTCGATAAAGTCGAGCATAATCTTTTCAAGTGTCGGTCCGTCCATCTGGCCATGAGCCGTGATTACACGGGCCTGAGGTATCAGACGTGTAATCATTCCTGCAATGTCAGCCAACTGTTCAATCCTGTTATTAATGAAAAACACCTGTCCGCCACGGTTCAATTCGGCTTCGATGGCTTTTGAAACGATTCCCTTATCAAATCTGCAAAGATGTGTTTCGACGGGATAACGTCCGGCTGGTGGGGTATTGATGACGCTAAGGTCGCGCGCACCAAGCAGAGAGAACTGTAGTGTACGAGGGATAGGTGTGGCAGTCAGTGTAAGTGTATCCACGTTGACTTTCATCTCCTTGATTTTCTCCTTCGCAGTCACTCCGAATTTCTGCTCCTCGTCGATAATCAGCAAACCTAAGTCGTGGAATTTCACACTCTTACCAATCAGTTTATGTGTGCCGACGACGATGTTGATCTCTCCTTTCTCAAGTTTCTTCAACACCTCTTTAGTCTCGGCAGACGAACGAGTACGGCTAAGATAATC
>CALCFP010000194.1 GCA_937900725.1 uncultured Bacteroidota bacterium
GTAATGGATTTCGGTTCCTGCCGAAGCATCGTCGCATTTAATAGTAAAACTTAGGCCGTTTTTTGTTACCGAAATGCCATTGTTTTCGGCGGCCTTCAGTTGCGTGGCCGACATAAGTATGCCTGCCGCAACAATCATCTGTAAAAATTTGTTGATTTTTCTGACCATTTTTTTGTCATTAATGTTTAAGTTAAAATTCTTAATCCGCACTATCGGATTGCGGTGCAAATGTATCGCCGTGCCACCTAACCCACTTTGCAAATTGACAATTTCACTTTGCAAATTGACAATTTTTTACACTTTGCAAATCGACAATTGACTGATTATCAGTATTAATTTAAAATAACCTTAAAAAAGACGGCTGAAAACCGAAAAATTTGCGTTCATCGGGTTGCATTTTTTTCGAGTGCGTTGTTGTGGCATTTTTTTTGTTTGTTTTTGTGTGCGGCGATGCAAAATTTCGCGTCTTTGCCATCGGCGTCCAATCGCATTTTGCATTTTTTACATATAGTGGATCTATATATATATGTATCGTGATACCTAATTATTTTTATTTTCGCTGAAAAATATTTTTGTAAAACAGGAATCAATATGAAACACCTTCTGCTTTGCGCCGTTTGGGCGATAATCGGCTATGCGGCCTCGGCCCAGACACTCAGGAATGACATCGACTCCACACTGTCGCTGCTTATGACGCAGGATGTTGACGAGCGTATGGCGACATACTACAGTTTTGCCGACCGCAACCGCTTTTCCGACTACGACTCCACAATGACCGTGCTGCTTCAGTACGAGAAAGATGCCGAACTCAACCACCGTACCCACGATGCCGACTTGGCTCGCCGTATGCAATACGTATTGACAATGAATTCGGAGAAGGTCGACAAGGTAATGGAGATGCTCGACGTGTTCATCGAGAAATGCGACAAGGATGAATCGCACGAGTTATATGTTTATTTCGTTTCACAAAAAAATTATACTCTGATGGGCAACGGATTAATCCAAACCGCATTTGTCAAGGTGAAGGAACTTCTCGAAAACACGCCTCAGGACGACAGCCCAATGCTCGCCATGCTTTACTACAATTTGGGAAGAATATATCAATGTTCAGCCAACGACAGCATGTCGGTGGCGTGCTTGTCGAAGGCCATTGAACTATGCCAGCAGGGTGGCGACTACAACTTGATTTGCGAAGTCTATTTTCAACTATGCGATGCCCTGCAACAGGGCAAGCAATATGACGAAGTGTTGGTGCGCACTGCCGATTGGATGCAGGCGATAAACACCGCTGAAAAGGAAGGGTATCCGCAATTCAATGCACGACTGCGACGTGTACTATGCCTGTTTATGAAATCAGTTGCATACTACAATTTCGGCGATGCCGAAAACCTGCACTCCACATATCTGCAGATGAAGCAATTGACAAACAACGGCACCGACCTGCCATATAATATCGCGCAAATAGAAATCTTCGACTTGATTCTAGGCAAGAAATACGACGAAGCCTTGATTGCCGTTGACCAGATAATCGATTATTTCAGTAAACACGCACCAGCAACTAACACTGTGTGGTTCAAGGTCAAAGCCGAACTGCAATATATTCTCGGAATGCCCGAAGCGTATCTGACAATGGTGGAAAACGACGAACTTACAAACGACATAATAAATGAGACAAGCGCAAGCCAACTCAACGAGTTCTCCACCATATACGAAGTTGAACAGGTGAAGGCCCATGCCGCACAGTTGCGTTCCCGCTTGTTGATTGCCTTTGTGGCCGCCGTGCTGCTGCTTATGTTGGCTGCCGTCATTATGTTTTACAACCGCAGGCTCAAACAGCACATACGCATGCTGTGCGAGCGTATCGACAGCATGAGCAAGCCTCAAGCCAAAGTGGCGTCCGACACCAGCAACGACGACAAGCCGTCGGGCGGAAAACCGTCAATAGCCAAAAACGAACTGTTCAGCGAAGTGGAACGTGTGCTGAGCGACAGCAAGGTGCTCACATCGGAAATCGACCGCGACGAACTCGCCAAAATGGTGGGCACCAACCGCACCTATCTTGCCACCTGCATACACGAATCGACGGGCCTGTCGCTTAGCGACTACATAAACACCAAGCGCCTCGGCAAGGCCATCGAGATG
>CALCFP010000195.1 GCA_937900725.1 uncultured Bacteroidota bacterium
AAGATGTCTGGTATTATACACATAATAATTCAATATTCACACACTACCAATCTATAACTTTAATCATTGACATACAATATATTAACTTTTATTTCATTACATTCTTCAATAAATCACCCTTTAAAATTAATAATAAATTAAAACAGTACATTAACTTAACATAAATCATTTTTTTGAAGTATATGGATAGATATTATTTTTTATATATGTAAGCATAATGCGATGATTGTCATTAATCATGCAAAAGCTTTTTCTGAAATCAGATACTTGATTTAAACAAAAAAGGCAGAAATACAAAATGTATTTCTGCCTTATGTATGCAGATGTGATATTTCACATCTCTACAATCTGTGATTGGTCCTATTCCTCTTCCTTGTGTTCGGCCTCGTAAGCCTTGAGGAGCTTGTCCTGAACGTCGCCAGGCACTTGGGCATACTCGGCAAACTTCATAGTGTAGGTTGCGCTACCCGAAGTGAGCGAACTCAACGATGTGGAGTATTTGTTAAGTTCAGCCAATGGAACTTTGGCCTGCAGCTTCTCGTAGCCCGACTCGCTATTCATGCCCATGATTATGGCGCGGCGGCCTTGCAGGTCGCTCATAACGTCGCCCATATATTCCGACGGCACAAGCACCTCAACGTCGTAGATAGGTTCCATGATTTTTGGCCCGGCAGTCTTGAAGGCTTGACTGAAGGCGTTGCGGCCTGCCAGCTTGAATGAAATTTCGTTTGAATCGACAGGGTGCATCTTGCCGTCATATATGCAGACACGGATGTCGCGGGCATACGAACCGGTGAGCGGTCCTTCCTCCATCTTCTCCATGATGCCTTTCTGGATTGCCGGCATGAAACGGGCCTCGATGGCACCGCCTACAATGCAGTTGCAGAAAACAAGTTTTCCGCCCCACGGCAAGGCTATCTCTTCGGTTCCGCGAAGGCTGACCGACCAGTCCTTGCCGTCAATCTTGAATGTTGACGGAGCAGGCATTCCTTCGTAGTATGGCTCTATAATCATGTGCACCTCGCCAAACTGCCCGGCGCCGCCCGACTGCTTTTTGTGCCGATAGTCGGCCTGTGCGGGTTTTGTTATGGTTTCGCGGTAAGGAATCTTCGGGTCGAGGAACTGCACCTTAATGCCGTGCAGGTTCTCAAGCTGCCATTTCAGCGAGTTTATGTGGAACTCGCCTTGTCCATATACAATGGTCTGTTTCAGTTCGTTAGAATATTCCACTATTATTGTCGGATCCTCCTGAGCCTTGCGTATCAGGGTGTCGCCAAGTTTCTCGTCGTCTGACGACTCAGCGGCCTTTATTGCCGTGCGGAATTTCGGGTCGGGAAGCTGGGTGGCGGGATAGGTCCAGTCCAAATCCTTGTCGTTAAGGGTGTGGTTGGTTTTAGTTTCCTTGAGTTTCACCATAGCGCCAATGTCGCCGGCAACCATTTCGGTCAGTTTCTCGCGGTTTTTGCCTGCAGGCGAGAAGAATTGCGCTATGCGCTCCTTAGCGTTCTTGTTTGTGTTGACAAGATCCATGCCTTCGACAAGCTTGCCTGACATCACCTTGAAGTAAAGCACCTCTCCTACGTGTTCCTCTACAGTTGTCTTGAAGACGAACACCGAAGTTTTTCCTTCAAGGTCGCAAAGGACTTCGTTGCCCTCGGAATTGACTGGTGCAGGCATTTCCGTCGGGTTTGGAGCCACATTGCCCACAAACTCCATCATTCGGCGTATGCCCATGTCCTTTTTGCCTGCAACGCAGAACACGGGGAACATTCCGCGACTGATGATACCTGCACGTATGCCGGCACGCATCTGATCCTCGTCGAGGAATCCGGCGTCAAAGAATTTCTCCATCAGCGTGTCGTCGTTTTCGGCGGCGGCCTCAATAAGCTTTGCATTTAGTTCCTTGGCCTTCTCCATCTGTTCGGCAGGGATTTCCAGCACTTCAGGAACACCGCCTTCGGGTTTCCAGCGGTACATCTTCATTTTCAGCACATCAATCATCTCATTGTATCCTGTGCCAGGGTTTATTGGATATTGTACAATGGCCACCTTGTTGCCGTACAAGGCGTTAAGTTCTTCCATGGTCTTGTCAAAGTTGGCCTTCTCGTGGTCTAGTTGGTTGACGGCGATCAGCATCGACGTGTTCAGCCGCTTGCAATGACGCGATATAGTCTGCGTGCCGACTTCAACGCCCTTTGAGGCATTTATCACCATTATCGCCGCATCGGTGACAGCCAGTGATGAAATGACACCGCCGACAAAATCGTCAAGTCCCGGAGTATCTATGATGTTCAGTTTCTTGTTGTTGAATTCAACGTGAAGCACTGTTGAATAGACAGAGCGTCCTTGCTCGTGTTCAATGGGGTGATAGTCGGAAACGGTATTTTGGCTTTCAATGTCGCCACGGCGGCCAATCACTCCTGCTTCAAACATCATCGCCTCGGCCAGGGTGGTCTTGCCTGAGCCTGCGGCACCAATTAACGAGAGATTCTTAATCTCATTAGGCTGATAAACTTTCATAGTGGTACAGGTATATAGTTGGACAAAAAATGAAATTACGGATTAAACCCGTTGCATAAAGTTATAGTAATTTTTCATGAAATCCCAAAGAAAAAAATGCATAAAACAAATAGACAAAGCACTGATGCACTTGTATATCTGCCAATGAATGATTGTCACTCGCTGAATAGTCACTAGACAGATGAACAATGGGGAAAATGCAGCAAACGAATATAGGGGACTTATGAAATTCCCCTATATACATACCTGTAAACCGATACTGCGAAAAAGAAACAAGGGCAACAGGCCGAAGCCCATTGCCCTTGTTATGATGCTGTCGTGGTTTATTCTTAATTCTTATTTATGTTAATCCGTCTTGCCTCGTTTCCAATCTTTACAATGTATATGCCTTCACGCTGCATTGTTATTGAGACGTTGCGCGCCGCGTCTCTACGGGCGATTAACCGTCCCACGGCGTCATAGACATAAATGTCGGCGATGGCGTTTTCAACCACTATTACGTTGTGGTGAGCGTAGATTTTCATGTTGGAGACGGCATTGGATGAAATGGCGTCGGCCTTTTCAAAAATGGCTTCCAATGTAACATTTTCTGTCAAGGTTATTGTGCGAGGATTGTCGGTATTGCCGTCGCTCCATTTCACGAATTGGCAGCCAACCGCAGGTGTGGCAGATAATGCAATAGTCTCATTTTCTACATATAAGCCTGAACCTGCTACAGAACCATACGCTTCATCATTTGATGTCAATGCGACCTGGATAAGGCTTCCTTCCACAATGTCAAAATCTTTCCAGACATCAGCAGCTTCGTATTTTTCCTTTGTACCTACGGGCACAAACAATTTTACATTTGACAATGTCACATTTTCAAAAACACTTGATTCGATAGATAATGGCTCATCCATATTGACTACGACTGAAGTCAAACCCTTGCAACCATAAAAAGCGCTAATTCCAATACTTGTCAGGTTAGCAGGAATGGTGATGGATGTTAATCCTGAACATTCATAAAAAGCACATTTCCCGATGTTTTGAACGCTGTCTGGAATGGTGAGTGATGTTAGACCCTTGCATGCGTGAAAGGCGAAATTTCCAATACTTTTCAAATCACCGTTAGGAATAGTGAGCGATGTTATTTTTGAACACCATTCAAAAGCGTTTTCGTCAATGGTTGTAACACTGCCCGGTATTGAAACCGAGGTTAATTCTTTACAGTTGTAAAAGGCGCAATATTCAATACTTGTGACACCTTCAGGGATTGAAACAGATGTCAAGCTGCTGCATTCGTAGAACGCAGATTTGCCAATGCTGGTAACCGAATTTGGAATGGTGACCGAGGTCAAACCTTTACAACCGTCGAACGCCTCATTGCCAATGCTTGTGACCGAGTTTGGAATCTCGACTCTGGTCAACCCTGAACAACCATCGAACGCACAATTGCCAATGCTTGTAACTGAATTGGGAATGATTACCGAGGTCAAGGCTGTGCAACCATAGAACGCAGATATGCCAATGTTTGTAACCGTATTTGGAATGGCGACATTGCCGCCAGTACCGATATATGCAATAAGGGTATCCTTTTGGGCATTGGAATAGACAAAGTCGCCATCAACTACGCCATTTACCATTTTTGATGCACCCCAAGGACTGCCTGTTGCACTTCCGCCGTATCCAACGACGTTTACGCCAGAGAACGCTCCGTCGCCAATGCTTGCGACCGTATTTGGAATGGTGACAGAGGTCAGGCTACTGCATCCTGAGAACGCATTCGAGCCAATGCTTGCGACCGTATTGGAAATGAAGACAGAATCCAGCCCGACACAGCCATTGAAGGCATTTGAGCCGACGGCTGTAACTCCTTGCGAAATTTCCACCACTTCAATGCCGTAATGTTCTTTAAAATACTTCCATGGCATATTGCTGGCAGTGTAGTCAGGCATGGCTCCATTTCCGCTGATGACAAGTTTCTTGGCAGCCTTGTCGAAAGCCCATGTCAGACTGTCGCCACATTGGCCGCTATTGGCCACATCAAATGTGGCGCTTATGAACAAATCGGCATTAATGCCGGAAACCACAAAACCGTCTGTGCTTTCCTTAAGTGTGTCTCCATTTACAATTACCGATTCAACAATAAAGTTGTTTTTTGGTTTTGGTGTTAAATTCACCTGTTCTCCATCCTTGAAATAATACCTTTCTGGAACTATGGTACCGTTGACAATGTTCTCATCTATCTTCACAAAATTAATACCTACAATATTTGAAAACTCGTTGAATGGAATCTCCTTCTTGTAATAGTCAACCAAGTCCTTTGGTACATACAATGTACATTTGTCATAATTGTAGAAACAGTAACTGTTGGCCTGCCAAATGTTTCTGGCAGCCACCACAACCGTCTGCAGGCTTGAACAATCGGCGAACGATGACTGCCCGTAGTCAGTGCAGGAAGAAGGCAAGATTACAGTCGTCAGACTATCGCAGTCCCAAAACGCATACTTGCCAAGGCCTTTGACACCTTCTTCAACTATCACGGTCTCAATACTATCTGAGAACTCGTTCCATGGCGTATTAGTTTCCAATCCTGTCCATATGTCGCCTACGGTTTTATAATCAGCAATGTATCCGTCTCCACTGATGGTTATTGTATGGGTTACAGTGTCGTAACGCCATTTCATTCCTTCGCCACATGTACCTGTTTTTTCAAAACTTTCGACTGGCTTTTCTGCTGGCATAGGAGATGTATTCCAAACTACTGGCCTGCCACCTGGATTCCAATTATTATTCCAATTTTCTGGCTTAGAACTAGCCTCACAATATATGGTTAATGAACCGCAGTCTTTAAACACACATTCTTCCATTGTGTTGACAGAGCCAGGAATTAATACATTATTCAATGAACTACAATGATAGAACGAATAGCTGCCAATGCTTGTAACTGATTTTGGAATGGTAATCGACGTTAGTTTTCTGCAACTATGAAATGCAGAACCACCAATTCTTGTAACTGAATAAGTTTTTCCATCATAAGTAACAGTTTCTGGTATCTCAATACTAGTCAAGTTAGAATAGTTATTGGCAAAATCAGAATCTGAGTCTTCAAAAGAAACCTTAACACTCCAGCTACTTAAAAAGGAATAACACAAATCCCCGATCTTGAAATCGTAAGCCTTTGAACTAGTTTCTTCTGGCACCTGTTGTGCATTCCAAACTACTGGCTTGCCATCGGGATTCCAATTGCTGTCCCATGCATCTGGCTTTGAACTTGCCGCACATGATATGGTTAATTTATAGCAATTATCAAAGGCATTTCCTCCAATGCTTGTCACCGATTTAGGAATGGTCACCGATGTCAAGCTACTGCAACCATCAAACGCTTGTGAGCCAATGATGGTAATTGAACTTGGTATGGTTATCGATGTCAGGTTACTGCAACCACGGAACATTTCAGACTCAATCTCGGTCAACGAACTTGGGATGTTCACCGACTTCAAG
>CALCFP010000196.1 GCA_937900725.1 uncultured Bacteroidota bacterium
CAATAGGCATCGAGGTGCCGAACGCAAAGCCGCAAACCGTGGCTATGCGCACCGTGCTGGCCTCAAAGAGGTTTCAGGAATCGAACTACGAGTTGCCTGTGGCCATCGGCAAGAACATCCAAAACGAGACATTCGTGTTCGACCTTACCAAAACGCCACACCTGCTTGTGGCGGGCGCAACTGGACAAGGAAAATCCGTAGGCCTGAACGCCATTCTGACATCATTGCTATACAAGAAGCATCCAGCACAACTGAAACTTGTGCTTGTCGATCCAAAGAAGGGGGAACTGACGCTTTACAAGAAACTGGAAAAATACTTCCTGGCAATGCTGCCCGATGCCGAAGACGCCATAATCACCGACACTCAAAAGGTTGTAAATACGCTGCAATCGCTTTGCATCGAGATGGATAGCCGATACGACTTGCTTAAGAATGCCGCCTGCCGTAACATAAAGGAATACAACGCAAAATTCATCAACCGACAGCTCAATCCCAACAACGGGCACCGTTTCTTGCCTTACATTGTTGTGGTTATTGATGAGTTTGCCGACCTGATTATGACCGCAGGCAAGGAAGTTGAGTTGCCAATAGCACGTTTGGCACAATTGGCCCGCGCAATCGGAATCCACTTGATAATTGCCACACAAAGGCCAACTACAAACATCATCACAGGCTTGATAAAAGCCAACTTCCCCGCCCGAATCGCATTCCGCGTAATGAGCATGATCGACTCGCGCACCATTTTGGATGCGCCTGGCGCAAATCAACTGATTGGCCGCGGCGACATGCTGATATCGCTCGGCAGCGAAACAACTCGCGTACAATGCGCATTTGTGGACACCCCCGAACTGGAAAAGATTATGGACCACATTGAAAGGCAGCAAAGTTACCCAACAGCGTTCATACTGCCAGAATATGTGCCTGAAGGAAGCATCGACGGCGGAGGTTCAAGCGACATAGACCTTTCAAAACGCGACTCGCTGTTCGAAGAAGCCGCCCGCATCATAGTAATCAGCCAGCAAGGATCCACTTCGCTAATCCAGCGTAAATTCTCAATAGGCTACAATAGGGCTGGACGAATTGTCGACCAACTCGAGGCCGCTGGAATTGTAGGCCCGTTTGAAGGCAGCAAGGCACGCCAAGTGCTGATTCCTGACGAACTGGCATTGGACAGACTTCTTGAAACACTGCAATAATCTGAAAAATGAAAAAAACCGCACTTCTTTTATTGGCTTTTGCAGCAACAGCCTGCTTCGCGCAAAAAGACCCCGAGGCAAAAACACTGCTCGACAAAGCCGCACAAAAAGTATCCACATACAAGAACATCAGCACCAGTTTCGACTACACTTTCGAAAATCTGGCCGACGAAAAAAACGAAACATATAGCGGACATCTCATTATTAAAGGAAAAAAGTTCCGAATGGACGTTGACAATACAACAACCTTCAGCGACGGACAAACCCGCTGGGTTTACCTTGACGAAAGCAACGAAGTCACAATATCTCAAATTGAGACTTCGGCCGATGATGCACCCGAAGACAAGTTTATGACGGACCCCTTGTCACTTTATACTGTCTATAAGGACGGATTCAAGTACGTTTTGGGCGATACCGAAGAAATTGGAGGCAAAACTATGCAGATTGTTGAATTGGCGCCTGAAAACATCAAGAAACCATATTTCAAGATTAAATATTGGATTACTCCCGACAACGACCTGTACCAAATCAAATGCTTCCAAAAAGACGGCACCCGCTACACGCTAACACTTTCGAAGTTCACGGTAAACCAGAAAATCGACGAATCAAACCTGAATTTTGATGCCAAGAAACACCCTGGCGTTGAGATTATTGATATGAGAAATTAACCGATTTTGCTACACAATCATTGGCAAACGGCTGGGCTCAGAATTGTCCTTTCGCCTTGTGAGCAGTAATTATCGTATAACTGTACGCATTGATGGTGATAACGCAGCCATCTATGCTTACATACCAGTTTTTACCATTTTTTGTGATAACGGCATTGGCTGAACTGATTCTGCTTTTGCACCATTCAACAACATCACCAGTGCCCAGGGATAGATTTCGCCTTATACGCGCCACACCTAACTCAGTGGTATGGACCAATTCCAGATTGTTCAGCAACTCATTAAAATTCAAATTTGCGATATGTCCGTTATCGCGATGGATATCGTCAATCCAGTTTCCTGCCGACTGAGGCTTGTATTGCAACAGTTTTACAATCACATCTTGAGGCGTGTCGGCAAACTGCACAATATGGGCGTGCGGCTCCAACAACATTTTCTGGCTTATCATAAACTCGAACTGCGACTTCAGATGCTGATAGAAATTATTGGCATTCAACACCACAACAGGCTTATTGTGGAATCCCAACTGTCCTTCTGTCAATATTTCGAACATCTCCTCCATAGTGCCGAAACCGCCTGGCATAACAATAAAGCCGTCAGACAATTCGTTCATTTTGGCCTTGCGTTCATGCATTGTCT
The DNA here is from genome assembly GCA_937900725.1 of uncultured Bacteroidota bacterium. Lineage (GTDB taxonomy): Bacteria > Bacteroidota > Bacteroidia > Bacteroidales > SZUA-534 > RUG13583. Next base: position 2,504 of record CALCFP010000196.1, read on the forward strand.
CAACAGAAATCAACTTCTTCAAACCTGGCTGAGTAAGATGCTTGCCTGCCAGGAAATGAGTTATGACGCCTGTAACCTCGCTTCCGCCAGCAATTGCCGCTTCTGCCATGCAACGCATCAACCCCACATTGGCACCGCCATACACCACATTGAATCCATTTGATGCCAACTCCGTTCCCATCTCCGTTGCCACCTGCTGGTATGTCGGATCCGTTCCCAAATTGGAACTGCAGAAAACGCAGATGGTCTTCATATTATTTGTTGTTGCTGTGTATCATCTTGAGAGTGTGTCCCATACGCTCCTTTTTGGTACGCATGTAAAACTCGTTGTACTCGTTAGGCTCAATTTCGATAGGCACATTTTCAATAATTTCGCCCAACTTAGAGAATACTTCAACTTTTCTATTTGACGTCTCGTATACATCATAAAGTAGTTTAGGCAAACTAGTTATATTATGAGTACCAAAAATCAGATTGACAAATCGATAGGACTGTTTCAGTTTTTCAACAACTTCAGGCTCCTGCATCATACAACCACAAAGTGCAATT
>CALCFP010000197.1 GCA_937900725.1 uncultured Bacteroidota bacterium
GTGAGATATAATTAAAAAACTTCTATTATTATCTTTTTCTTTATTAATAATATCTGCTACTAATTGAACAGCATCAACATCAAGTCCTGAATCTATTTCATCTAACATTGCTACTTTTGGTTGTAATAACAAAAATTGAAGCATTTCGTTACGTTTCTTTTCTCCGCCTGAGAAACCTTCGTTTAAATTTCGGTTCGCAAATTCAAACGGCATTTCGTCCGGCAGACCGGCACGGTTTTTCGCGTCCTTCATGACGTCTTCGTGAATGATATTGTCGCCCGCGGCTAAAAACGAGATCCGTTTTTCGTTTTTCCGTGGTCCGATTCATACAATGGTGCCGTATGCCAAAGTAAATCTGCGAAATGTCTATGAGGTGCTGACAGGCGGTTACTATATGTATCGGACGGAATACCTGCGCTCATTAAAAGATGCAAAAGAAGCAAGACGATATAAGGCGTCTGCCTTTGACTTTTGCACGTTCTCGGGCGTATTCAACACGCGCAAGTCAGAAGGTCTGATAAAACATTCGGGGCTGTTGTGCCTGGACTTCGACCACGTTGAGGAATTGGAAGAACTGAAAAGCCGTCTGCTCGGTGACACGATGTTTGAAACACAGTTGTTGTTCCGTTCCCCGTCGGGTGACGGCCTGAAATGGGTTATCAAGATTGACAAATGCAACTTGTCGCACAGCGAATATTTTTCGGCCGTGGCCAACTACGTGAAATACACTTACGGCGTTGAGGTTGACAGGTCGGGACGCGACGTGTGCCGTGCCTGCTTCATACCATACGATGCCGAAGCCTATATAAATCCGAATCTGTGATGTTTAACGCTGAAGAATGGCGCAACGCCCCACAAATGGCAGACGGTGTTGACATAGAGACGCAAATAAAAATGGTTGTCGAGCGGATTGAATCGGCACACATAGACATTGCGCCCGAATATAAAGAGTGGCTAAACGTGGGCTTTGCGTTGGCTGACGCTTTGGGCGCAAATGGTCGTGGCTATTATCAGCGTGTTAGCCGATTCTACAAAGATTACAGCGCATCAGAAACGGACAAACAATTTGACGCCTGTCTTGAATCACACGGGCACGGCATAACAATTGCCACTTTCTTCTCGTTGGCGAAAAATGCAGGTGTCGACATTGCAGGCGAAAGGCGTGAAAAATCCCTTGACAATTGCGAACGGCAAGTTGAGCGGGCACCGCTCCCGTGCTTGCCTTCGGAATTGACGGAACGCCTTCCCCCATTGTTGCGCGATATTGCCCACTGCGCGAACGGCCGTGAAGATTCCGACATTCTTGTTTTAGGTTCGATTGTCACTTTCTCTGCGTGTCTGCCAAACGTGTACGGCGTTTATAGTCAGCGTGAAGTGTTTCCGAACCTGTATTTGTTCGTGACGGCGCAGGCGTCGGCTGGCAAAGGTCGGTTGTCGCTGTGCCGTCGGCTTGTGAATCCGATACACAGGCAACTGTGTGAGGCTTCACGCCTGGCGTGGGAAGAATACAACCGACTAATGCAGATATATTCGACCTCTCGCGACAAAGGCGAATATGAGCGACCGCAGGAACCACCGCAAAAGATGTTGATTATCCCTGCCAACGCATCGGCAACGAGCGTGTTTCAAATCCTCAATGACAATGACGGCGTAGGGCTCATTTTTGAGACCGAAGGCGATACGCTTGCGCAGACATTCAAGAGCGAACACGGAAACTACTCGGACGGCTTCCGCAAGGCGTTTCATCACGAGACAATTAGTTATGTGCGCAGGCGGAACCGCGAACACGTTGAACTGTTGCAACCAAAATTGTCGGCACTTTTTAGCGGTACGCCTAAACAGGTGACTACACTAATTCCTGACGCTGAAAACGGCCTTTTCAGTCGGTTTATGTTCTATTCGATGCCGATAAAAATTGAATGGCTGAACGTGTTTGAAAACGGCGATATGCGCACACTTGACACACAATTTGACTTCATTGCGCAAAAGTTCCTCAACGTTTATAACTATCTCAAAAAGCGTCAGCCGATACGATTCAAGTTCTCACCCAAACAAAGCAGGATATTCAACGAGTATTTTACAAATGTAACCGATGATTATTCAAGGCGTTGCGGTCTTGGGTTTCTCGGTTCTGTTCGGCGGTTGGGTCTGATCACGTTCCGTATTGCAATGGTCTTGACATCGTTTAGGCTGTTGGAAATACAACCCAAATCGAACCAAATAACGTGCAGTGACAACGATTTCTCAACAGCCTTGAGCATTGCGAAAGTGCTGATTGAGCACTCGGCAAGCGTTTACGGTCAACTGCCGAAAGTTCAAAGTTTCAGCCAAGGCGAAACGCACAAAAGCGGTATGAGTGAATTATATGACGCTCTACCGCTTCAATTCACGCGTTTAGACTACGTTAAAACGGCCGAAGGTATAAATATGCCACCTGCCACCGCAAAGCGTCATATAACGGACTTGGTGGCGTGTGGGCGCATCGTACGAGTACAAAACGGAATCTATAAAAAGCGAGACGGGTAGTTTTGCGCATTTTCGCAAATTCGCATTTTCGCAAATGCGAAAATCTGCGAAAAGGGTTGATGAAAAAAAGGTCGGTTCACTAATTCTGAACCGACCTTTTTTGTATCAAAACTCTGGCAGTTTGTTTATGGCGTCAAGCGCCTTTTCTTCAGTGATGTTGGAATAAAAACGGGCGGTTGTCTGCACGCTTTTATGGCCCAACAACTTGCTGACGGTGTAAATTTCTACTCCATTGCTCAACAACTGAACTCCCAAAGTGTGGCGGGCCATATGGAAATGGACACGCTTTTCGATACCCGCCTTTTGGCTTGCATAGTGAATATCGTAGTTTGTTTCATCGTTTGCCCGCAGTTTTGGGAAAACCTTTTCGCCGTCTTCCTTGCGTTCGCCTAATATTTCAATGGCTTGGCGGTTGAGTGGCAAGCGTGTGTATGCGTAGGCGTTGCCTGTTGCGTCAATCTGCGTTTTCTGCTGTGAAAAGACAATGAAATTGTCTTTGGTGATATTCTCCCATTTGAGCGCCTTGATGTCACAATAGCGCAAGCCCGTATAAATGGCGAAAAGAAAGGCGCGTTTGCTGATTTCGTGTTTCCATTCAACGTTTTTGATGCGTGTTATTTCCTCGGCCGTAAGATAAGTGACAGGCGTCTGCGACCTTTTGACCTTCGGAAAATCGCGCAAACAATCGGGATCAATGGTCCCGTCTAAAACGCCACTTTTCACGGTGGTTTTCACTCTATCCCAAAAGCCTTTAATGGTGGTTTGGCTGTATCCGTAATCAATGAGAAATTTGTAGAATGTCAGCACCTTGTCACGTGACATTTCTACGAGTGGAATATCATAGCCAAAGCAATCCTTAAAAAGTGCGCAAACTCGTTTTTGGTCGTAGCAACGACAGCCCAAAGTAACAAGGCGTTCACAGAAAGTTTCGCAACGATTGACTTTCTTCACACCCCACGGACTTTTGATAAGTTCGTTTTCGCGCTGGTTTCGGATTGATAATGCAACTTGCTCGACATCGGCATTTTGTTTCTTGACCTCTCGCGATGCGTTTGGATCAAGGTCGATGTAAAGTTTCAAGTATTCATAATTGCGTTTGCCGTTTTGGCACCAATCAAGGTAATACGAGCCTTGATTATTGGCGAGTTTTTTAACTCGCAGTTTTACGATTTGTTTCATACGAGATGTAAATTTTAGTACACACGAATATACAAAAAATACCGATACGAGAAACAAAACGAGAAACACTTTTTGCTCAAAAAACGCAAAAAAGAGCGTTTTTTAACGAATAAGTGATAAATAAAAAATGCTTTGCAAATGGCTATTTTATAACACTTTATATGGTAGGTGGTGGGTGTTTTTGGATGTTGGTTTTTATATGGCGTTACTTCCAATGCTTGTGACCGAATTAGGAATGGTTACCGAGGTCAAGCCACTGCA
>CALCFP010000198.1 GCA_937900725.1 uncultured Bacteroidota bacterium
GCCGATCTCCACCGGACGCATCGCGATCTTGAACGTCTTGCCGTTCCGGCGGACGGTCTGCGTCACATTGCCGAGTTGGTCGAGGACATCGTAAATGCGGTCGGCGCCAAACGATATTCCCACGCCCGAGACGCCTGGCATTCCGAATATGCCCGTAAGGTCGTCGTAGCGTCCGCCACCTGTTATTGAGCCAATCTGGACATCGAGCGCCTTAACCTCGAAAATTGCGCCTGTATAGTAGTTCAAGCCACGTGCAAGTGTAAGGTCAAGGTCAATCTGCGTCTTAAGATTCAAAGGCTCTATCCAATCAAAAATGGCGGTCAGTTCGGCAACGCCCTTCTGTCCCACCTCGCTGTTTATCAACACCTTTGATATCTGTTCAAGTTTCTGGCGATTGTCACCGCTCAATGCAAGAATCGGTTGTAACTGGTCAATCGACGATTGCGACAGGCCCTTTTCGGCCAATTCTGCGTTTACATTGTCAATGCCTATTTTATCGAGTTTGTCAATGGCGACAGTTATGTCAACCATTTTGTCGGGAGCGCCAATTGCTTCGGCTATGCCTGCCAAAATCTTGCGGTTGTTGATTTTCAGGGCAACGCGGATGCCGAATTTCTGATAGACGTCGTTCACAATTTGTATAAGTTCGACTTCGTTCAGGAGCGAATCACTGCCGACAATATCGACATCGCACTGGTAAAACTCGCGATAACGGCCTTTTTGAGGCTTGTCGGCACGCCAAACTGGCTGAATCTGGTATCGCTTGAACGGAAATTGCAAGTCGTTGCGGTGCTGAACCACAAAGCGCGCAAACGGGACTGTCAAATCATAGCGCAGGCCCTTCTCCGATATCTTGTTCGTAACCTTTACAGAATCTTTGCTTTGCAGAAGTTCAGAATCGACATCGTTCAGATAGTCGCCTGAATTAAGAATCTTGAACAGCAGTTTGTCGCCTTCCTCGCCGTACTTGCCCATAAGGGTTGACAAGTTTTCGGTGGCAGGCGTCTCAATTTGCTGAAATCCATACAGTTTAAAGACGCTTTTGATAGTGTCGAATATATAGTTGCGCTTCACCATTTCGGCTGGACCGAAATCGCGTGTTCCCTTTGGAATTGAAGGTTGTTGAACTTGTGCCATATCTTGTATTTTGTTTTTATTTTTTAATGGTGCAAAGATAAGAAGTTCATTGATAGTTGACTTACGGGGCATCTATAAATTCCATAGCAATCTACTTTACAAAAACGAATTGACTTGCAATTTTTTACGCACTTCAAACTTCACCTTGCAAAATCCGCAAAACTGCAGGAAAGGCGCATTTGCCACGCCTTCCTACTCTTTCAGTTTGCGGTATCTGATGCGCGTCGGGGTTACATCGCCAAGACGTTTTTTCTTATTTTCCTCATATTCAGAGTATGAGCCTTCGAAGAAATAAACCTGCGAATCGCCTTCGAATGCAAGAATATGAGTAGCCACGCGGTCGAGGAACCAACGGTCGTGCGAAATGACTACG
>CALCFP010000199.1 GCA_937900725.1 uncultured Bacteroidota bacterium
ATATTCGCTCACGCTTCCTATGACGATGTCGTTGGGATAAACGGTGTCGCCCAATGCAATGCGCTTTGCCTGATAGACTTCCTTTGTAGAGCCGCTGTAGTTTTGAACCCAAGCGACCAAGTGGCAATCCTCTCTTGGATAGCCTGCAATGCTGAAATTCTCGACGACAGTCTGTTCGCCGCCTGTATAAGCGGTGCCGTTTTGTGTAGGCATCAAGTCGCGGCACACGGCGTTCAACTCTGTCATTCCCTGCCAGTTGCGCTGTATGTGCGACTGCGTTAAGGCGATGAACACCCTTACGTCAGTTCCGCCGCATTCGCCGACCTGGTTTACAGTCACGACGGCTTGCAACTGGTTGTCAACCACTTGATACGACAAATCTATAGTGAAAGGACTTGGGATGTTGATACGTTGGTTGTATCTGCTAAGATAGGTGCTATACATTGATTCAGAAGCACTGCCACCGCCTGAAACCGAAATTACGCCGTCGGCCTTAAGGGTTGGATAACTTGTGACACCATAATAACTTGCCCTTGCGTTGGTTTCCGCTGTATAAAATTCGGCGGTTGAAAAGGCGTTAGTGTGGATGGCTACGGGAGCGATGGCGTAGCCTTCTTCAAGGAGCTGCACTATGCCGTTGGCGGCGGCTGGGCAGTAAGGACAATTTACCCCCGTAAACACTTCAAAGAGAACACATTCGCGTGCCACGTTCTGGGCATTGAGCGACATCGCAAAAACACATGCGACAATTGAAAGTAAAAATTTCTTCATATCTAAAAATTTAAAAATGTTAAAATTCAACTTAAAAAAGCAACCTTGCGGCTTAACTTGAAAATTTCGGCGGCAAAGTTAGCAATAAAACACTCAATTTATTGCCAAGCATCGTTTATTTTTCATAAGGTGGGTTTTATAAATTCTGATTTTATAAACATCATAGTCGTTTTAATATTTTGGTCATTTCAGGCTTTGTTTTTGCATCTTAAAACCTTAAGATTTTATTATTTTTGCAGCCAAAATTTTTTTAATAGATGCTTATGCATAGCAACAACCGCTGCATGGAATGGACCCGAGAACATGAAATATTAGTACTTGACCTTTATTGTCGCATTCCATTCAATAAAGCGACAAACTCAAATAAAGATATTCAGAAGTTGGCAGAGTTGCTCGGACGAACTACTAATTCAGTTAAGATGAAAATTGGAAATTTTGGAGCCTTTGATCCAGAATTGAAACGTCTTGGCATAGTAGGACTTGACAATACAAGCCATCTTGACAATGATGTTTGGCGTGAAT
>CALCFP010000200.1 GCA_937900725.1 uncultured Bacteroidota bacterium
GTTTTGGTTGTATGCCATTAAAATTTTACAAAAAATTTTATGTTGCCAGATTGCCATTGCGTAATTTTACTACCTTTGATGCCGATTCATACCCATTTTCAGATGATATTGCTTACTTTTATTAAGTTTAGTTTGGTCGGTGTGTTAGGTCTTGTCTTTGACTTTGGCTTGACCTTTCTATGCAAGGAATTGCTGAAGATTAATAAATATATATCAAACACATTGGGCTTTACAGTTGCGGCAACGTGCAATTGGGCTTTAAATCGTATTTGGACCTTTCATAGCACAAACCCTGAAATATTGGCTGAATATCTTCATTATCTTTGTGTTTCAGCAATGGGGTTGATTTTGAGTACTATAACCATTTGGTTGTTGTGTGATAAGGGGAGGGTCAATTTCTATTTGTCAAAGGCTGTAGGTGTAATTGTTACTACTGTTACCACCTTTGTCGTCAATATGTTTTTCACATTTGGATAATCAGCCAACTATTGTCATCCTATAGGACACACAAATCCTTTTTTTGATGTTAGTGTAGGTAAAGAATGGTTATTGCGTGTATTCCCGAGTCGTTCTTGAACAATAATTGCGGAATGGTGTCGTAATATGTCATTCTTAATTCTGATTCAGTTAGAACGTTGATGTCCATCGTGGTTGAATCAGTAGTGTCTGGGTTCAGAGTTATTTGCTGTTCGTCATCAGAAAAAAGCCAGACACCTTCGTGTGGAAACTTGAAAATGTTTGTGTTTTTATTGCATCTCAATTCGCCGAGAGAAATCTCGTATTTCCCATTGCTGAATATCTCAATTTCGTCATCTTTTATGCATTCTGGACATTGTGGCAAGTCGAACACGTTTATAATCGAGGTGTGTCCTGCACTGTCGGTATAGTCCGTGATGATGCCATTCAAGTCCCATTTGCCAGTAGCCATCATATTCAGGGTAGATTCAGGCTCGTTGTCGTTGTTGCACGATATTAGCACAAATCCTAGCAGTATTGTATTTACTATGGGTTTCATTAATTGATAATTGACGATTGAGGCTTGCTGTTTTTGTAGGTCTCTACAAGTATGGCCTGAAGAACCACGTCGTCATACGATAAGTTCCAGTTTCTATTGTTTATTAGAGTCTTATAAGAATCGTTGCCAATGTATTTACTGCGTGACAGTTCAATACGGACACCATTGGTGGTCCAACGGTAAAATTCCTGTTCGTAGTCGCTGTCCTTTGCCCATTGCCGCATTGGATTGTATTCGGGAGCATTGCCGAGTTTGTCGGTGACAACGTTAATGATTTCCTTAATCTGGTAATCTTCAATTTTCTTCCGTTCAATTGAGAAAATATGGTTATATCCAATGATTCTGAAACTTAAGTTCTTGTCATTAACAAATTCGCAGTCTTCAATGGTATAGTTTGGGTAATTGTAGACGCCAATGGTTTTCAAAAGCGAGCGGTCGATTTGGTCGCCTATTGAGAAGTCGGAGAGTGCGAATTTTACAGATTTGAAGTTATCAGTCTCTTCTATGTGGATTTTATTCTTCGATTGAAGAATGATGGGGAAAGGGTCCGCATAGAGAATGAGTTTTGCCCTCTTGTTTATGTATTTTATATCGTATAGGACAGTGTCAGTTTCAAGAACACTGCCAGTTATGTGATATGTGTGATTGCTGTCGTACTCACCTGTAGTTTTGTATCTTGAAATAATCATTGTCGAGTCGGTAAGCTTCAGTGGAATCAACTGCGGATTGGAATATCGCCCTGATACTGTGTCATATTTTGAATATGAAAATGCGGAATCGTTGCGGATTATCAGCGATGAATCAAGATACCATTCGTTATCAGTGAATGCTTCAATGTTTTTGGTCATTTTGTCGCAGCTCGCAAATACTGATGCTGTTGCCAATATCGAGATTGCTGTTTTCAAGTTTTTCATTTTCACAATATTATATAGTGATACCTTTATTTTGTTTCCTTATAGAACACTTGTGAAGAAATGCTTCGTCCATCGCGGAAGTAATATGTTCCGTATGAGTATTTTGCTTCCACAAATTCGTGTGCAATGCCATTCTTGTTGACAATCACACGTTTGACTTTCTTGCCTTCGCTGTCATAGTTTTCGGTGGTTATGCCTTCAGGATACTGCTTGGCAAGGTCGTTAAGGAATTTTACGCTTCGTTGCCCAGTTGGAACTTCAAAGTCATTTTTGTCAAATGACTTTTGTGAATTTGCCAATTGTTCCTTGCGTTGACGTTCGGCTTCGGCTTCGGCAAGTGCTTTGGCGTCTCTGATGTTTTTCTCGCACAACTCGATTTGGTTTTTGGGGTACTTTTCGTCTTGTTTTATAGCCAGAGCCGATTTGTACAAGCCAATGGCCGCAGAGTAGTCCTTAGTCTTGAATGCTATGTCGGCTTTGTTGATTGCATTTTTGTAATCGGCTTCTATCTTGGCAATGGCTTCTTGTTCCGACTTCTCTTTCATTATCAGGTTCTCAATTTCTTGGAGTTTCAGGTTGGGCAATGTCTCGTTAGGCTTTATGGTCTTTGCCTGGTTGAATTGTACCTTAGCCTGGTCGTATTGCTTTGATGCTATGAACTCGTTGCCTTTTGTAATTGCCGCATTATAGTCGGCGTCAAGTTTTTGTTGCTCGGCCTTTATGTTGGCGTTGATTTGTGCAATCTGTTGGTCGGGATAAGTCTCGTCAGGTTTGATGGCTTTGGCGGCATTGTACAATTCAATTGCCTTGTCATAGTTATGGGCGGTGAATGTACGGTCGGCTTCGGCAACTTTGGCCTTGTAGTTGCGCATTTGGTTCTCTTGTTCGGCTTTTTGCTTGGCTGCATCTGCAAGCAGGCCGTCAATTTGCTGTATTTTGGTCTTCGGATATTGTTCGGCTGGCATCAGCTGAGATGCTTGCTGATATGTCGATTTTGCATTTGTGTAGTCCTTTTGGCCAAACTGATTGTCGGCTTGGGCAATAAGTGTGGCGTATTGTTGCTTTTTCTGGTTGTCGGCATTAATAATGCCTTGTGCCTCGGCAATTTTCTGTTTAGGATAGGCCTCGTCAGGCTTGAAAGACAGGGCTTGGTTGTATGCCGTGATGGATTCTGTGTATTTCTTTTGGTTGAAATAGTTGTCGGCGGTAGCGATTGCCTGCTTGTATTTGTTCTCGGTGTCAGCCTGTTTTGCAAGTAGGTTGTCGATGGCTACTATTTGCTGTTTAGGATAGGCTTCGTTTGCCTTTATGGCAGATGCCTGCGAGTATAGTTCTTTTGCCTGCGTGTATGATTTGGCTTTAAACTGAGCATCTGCTTGGCTAATCAATGTGTTGTATTGAGAGTCGTCTTTGGCCTTTTTCTCGGCTGCAACTTTCATCTCTGCAAGACGTTTGTCTATTTCTGCGATTCTTTCCTTTGGATACGATTCTTCAGGTTTGAGTTGCAGTGCGCTGTTGTAGTTGTTCTTGGCTTCGGTGTATTTTTCTGTTGAGAATTGCTCGTCGGCATATGATATCAGGTTTATGTATTTGCCGTCCAATGCCTTTTGCTGTTCGAGCAATTTGTCAATCTCTGCTATTTTCTGCTTAGGATAAGCCTCTTTCGCCTTTACTGCCAATGCTTGGTTGAAGGCGTTCTTTGAGTCCTGATATTTCTTCAGGTTCAGCAGGCTGTCGCCTTGGCGTACAGCATCGGCGTATGCTTTGTCGCGTGCGCGTTGCTGTTCTTCGGCATTTTTCATGGCAAGCAGCTTGTTCTCAATCTCGTTTATGCGGCTTTGAGGATACTGCTCGGTAGGGAAGATGGCCAATGCCTCTTTGTAGCTTGCTTGTGCGTCGGCCCATTTCGATTCCTTGAATAGTTTGTCGGCCTTTGCAATTGCGGCGTTGTACTTGCTTTGGTTGGCGGCGCGGTCGGCCAATATCTTTTCTATTTCTGCGATTTTTTGTGCAGGGTAAGTCTCTTCAGGCTTGAATCCGGAAGCTTGTGTGTAGTTGTCCTTTGCAACGGTGTAGTCCTGTTTGTTGAATGCGGCATCGGCAAGCGCTATGAATTTTGCGTAGCCTTCGTTAGCCTTTTGTGTCTTTTGTTGTGCAAGCAAGTTGTCTATTTCGGCAATCTTTTGTTTCGGATAAGTTTCGTTGGGTTTGATTGACAGTGCCTGCTGGTAGTTTGTCTTGGCTGATGCATACTCCTTTTGCGCGAATGACTTGTCGGCAACGGCTATGAAACCATTGTACTTTTCGCCGTTGGCCTTGTCTGCAGCCAGCAGTTGGTCTATTGTGTTGATTCTTGTTTTTGGGTATTGCTCGTTGGGTTTCAGTTCGTTAGCCTTGACATACTGAGTTCGTGCCTCAATAAGGTTCTTTTGGTTGTATTGTTGGTCGCCTTGGGCGATGGCCTCTTTGTAAGCCTTCTCAATTTCAGCCTTGTTTGCGGCTTCCGATTGCTGCTTGGCTATGATGCTGTTTATCTCGGCGATCTTGTCTTTCGGGTACTGCTCGTTTGGCTTGATGCCAGAGGCCTCGGTGTATTTGGCAAGAGCAGTTTCATATTGCTTTGCATTCAAGCCGCGGTCGCCTGCCGCTACTGCATCCTTGTATGCTTTCTCCTTGGCGGCCAATGCTGCATTTGCGGCGGTCTCGTCGCTCAGGATTCTGTCAATTTTCAGCAACTGGTTCTTAGGATATTGGTCGTCTTTATATGTAAGGGCTCGTTTGTAGTAGATCTGGGCGTTTGCGTATTGCTGCGAGTTGAAAGAGTTGTCGGCAATGCTGATGTTCTTTTGGTAGTTCTTTTCGTTGTTTTGGTTCTTTGCCAGAATCTTCTTTATGGCTATTATCTGGTCGTCGGGGTAGGTGTCGTAAGGGTCTATGTCGATGGCCTTGTCGTAGAGTTCGACGGCCTCTTCGTAATTGGCCTGGCTGAACTGCTCGTCGGCTTGCGCCAGTATTTTCTGGTACATTGCCGTGCGTTTTTGCTCATAATCCTTCATCATGCCCTTGATGCGCTTCTGCATTTCGGCGGTATATGCTTCGTCGTAGTCGAAGTCTCCGACTTTTTCAACAAACTTTATTTTGCCGATAGGCTGGTTCATAACCGATGCGTCGAATCCGTCAACTTCGGGCAACAGCTCGATGGTGAACTTGTAGTTCCATATTCCGACATCCTCGACAGGCACGTTGGTGTTGAACTCGAGTTTCTTGCTGTAGTAGCCTTGTCTGACGATTTCAAGAACCACGCGTTTGTTCAGGTCGATGTTGAATGAGAACTTCCCGTTGGCGTCGGCATCGTATATTTTATCCTGCACGCCGTCGACAAACACCTTAACTTTTGATACGGCGAAGTTCTGTCGCTCTATTTTTACTGTGCCCTTAATTGCAAGATAACCTTTGACTGCTTGTGCGGATGCGTTTGAGAATGAGATTGCTACAATGAATAATGATAGCAATGCGGATATGGTTTTGTTCAATTTCATTTTTTACAAGTTTTAACAAGACAATATATGAAAATATTAGCAAAAGAAATAATGCGTTTTTTCAGGATTTTCGTTATATCTTTAGACTATTGAAATCGGATACGAAACGGTTTCGAGTTGACAAATGTTTAACTTTTTAAATTTTTGAGTTATGAAAACTGCAGAAGACAAATTGAGAAGAAAAGAGTCGTTGGAAATTGCCGAACGTAAGTTGCACAAGTCGCAGATGAAGGCAAGCAAACTCGAAAAGAAACTTCAAAAGGTTAAGAAAAATAACGGTAGTGAAAGTATAATTAAGGGAATCAAGGGAGAACTGGAAGAAATATTTGTAAAGATGCACCAACGTTATAAAAAGGTTGAAAAAGAAAAGAAATTTGTTGCGTAGTTTTTCAATAGAATTAAAGGCGTCGCAAGACGCCTTTAATTTTGCTATCAATCTAATACAAAAAAAGCCGTTCCAAATGGAACGGCTTTCTGTTATTGAGAGTCTCTGATTATTCAGCAACGACTTCAAATGGCAACTCGAATTCAACTTCCTTGTGAAGTTTGATTTTTGCAGAGTATTTGCCAAGTTCCTTAACGTTGTCGCCCTTAACCAAGATACACTTGCGGTCAACTTCAACACCTAGCTTCTGGATAGCCTCGGCAATTTGGATGTTGTTGACAGAACCGAAGATCTTGCCGTTAGAACTGGCTTTTGTGCCAATGACGATAGTAAGAGCTTCGATTTTAGAACGCAGTTCGATAGCATCGTTCTTGATTTTCTCCTCTTTGTGAGCACGTTGTTTCTTGTTCTCAGCCAAAACCTTCTTTGCAGATTCTGTTGCTACAATTGCCATGCCTTGAGGAATGAGATAGTTGCGACCGTAACCGTCTTTTACGCTTACGATATCATCTTTGTAACCCAAACTTGGAACGTTTTGTTTCAATATAATTTCCATATCTAATCCTCCTTATTATTTAAGCATGTCGGTTACGTATGGAAGCAAAGCCAAGTGGCGTGC
>CALCFP010000201.1 GCA_937900725.1 uncultured Bacteroidota bacterium
ACCAGGAAGAAGATCAACATCATGAACGCTGTATCGGCCAATGATGCAGAAGGAATATCTGGTGTTTTACGTGCCATAACTTTTCAATCTTTATTCCCTTATTCGACAGAAGACTTTATTGCTGTAAAGATCAATCCAAAGATTGATGCTCCGAATAAGAGGTAAGTTACATACAATGCTGTATCAACCCATTTTGATGTCTCAATTGTCAAGTTGTATTGCTCTACTCCAAAGAATGTTGGCAGTGAATCTGAAGCAAATGCGTGCAAGCCAAATACGACAACTGCGGCTATTGCCAACACTGTCAACAGTGACAATGCGCTTTTCTTTGAACTTAACATGCCAATCAGCGACAATACAATGATGGCAAAAAATGCAACACCTACCAAAATGTACATCCACCACAATAGTAAGTCGATGTATGGGTCAGTGCCTACAATAAATGTGGCAATACCGGCAGCTGCACTAATCACCAATAAAATGACTGATACAATGCTAATTATTTTAGATGTTTTCGAGTTCATTATTATTTGTTTTTCAAGTTGTATTTATAAAGCATATCTGTCAATGAGATTGAAGCATCTTCCATATCGTTTACGATGCTGTCGATTTTTGACACGAAATAGTTATAGAATACTTGAAGAATCATGGCAACGATAAGACCAGCCGGTGTTGTGATAAGGGCAACTGAAATACCGCCTGCCACCAATGCCGGGCTGATGTCACCTGCAATCTTGATTGAGTCGAATGCTTGAACCATACCAATAACTGTTCCCAAGAATCCCAACATAGGAGCCAATGCGATGAACAATGCGATCCATGAAAGGTTCTTCTCTAGCAAGCCTGTCTGAACGCCACCATAAGAGATTACGGCTTTTTCAACCATGTCCAAACCTGCATCGTAGCGGTCAAGACCTTGATAGAAGATGCTTGCAACTGGGCCACGAGTATTGCGGCAAACCTCCTTTGCAGCTTCAACACCTTGCTCGTTAAGGGCAGCCTCAATCTTTGCCAACAATTTCTTTGTGTTGGTAGATGACAAGTTCAAGAACAAAATACGTTCAACGCAGATAGCCAAACCCAAAATCAAGCAAAGGATAACTGATGCCATAAATCCAACACCACCTTCGATGAATTTTTGTTTGATTGCCTGGTGAGCGCTTGTGCCTTCAATGGCATCTTCAGCGACTTCTGTTGCTGCTGCTGGTGCAGCGGCTTCTGCTTGTTCAACAACTGCTGCAGTGTCTGGTGCTGCAATTGAATCTTGCGCTTTTGCGCAGTTAATTGATGCTACTCCCAGCATCATAGTCACAACCAATGTGAATAACTTTTTCATAGTCTTTTTTTGTTATTACGGTTTAATTTACTAGTTATGTTATTTAAAATCAATCTATTTGCGGAGAAAGGGGGATTCGAACCCACGATACCGTTTCACGCGGTATACACACTTTCCAGGCGTGCGCCTTAGACCACTCGGCCATTTCTCCGAACTCTTACACAGAGTCCATGCAAAACGGTCGGCAAAATACAAAAAAAATCAAACGGAAACCCCGGTTTGTCTATTTTTTATCTATTTATGGTTTTTCACCGTTGCTATTTTATTCGTATTGCCTAGTTTTATTATATGTATTGCTTTTTTTATTTGCCAAGTTGCCCCTGTTTGGTATTTTTGACGCAAATTTTAAATCATATAATTATGAATTTAGCAATAGGCAGCGATCACGCTGGTTTTGAAACCAAACAAATATTGGTTGACTACTTGAAAGGACAAGGGCACTCTGTCACTGATTTTGGAACAAATTCGCCTGAAAGCATGGATTATCCTGACGTGGCACACCCTCTGGCTGAAGCAGTGGAGCAGGGCAAATTCGATTTGGGCATCACTCTTTGTGGAAGCGGCAACGGCATCAATATTACAGCCAACAAGCATCAGGGAATTCGCTCGGCTCTTTGCTGGAACGTTGAGATTGCAGCTCTTGCGCGTCAGCATAACAATGCCAACAT
The DNA here is from genome assembly GCA_937900725.1 of uncultured Bacteroidota bacterium. Lineage (GTDB taxonomy): Bacteria > Bacteroidota > Bacteroidia > Bacteroidales > SZUA-534 > RUG13583. Next base: position 2,005 of record CALCFP010000201.1, read on the forward strand.
TTGCGCCATTCCGGCCCGTTTCATCTCGGTTGATTTGGCAAAGCAGGTGGTTGATACTTTCCTGACAACTGATTTCGAAGGAGGTCGCCATCAACGCCGTATCGACAAGATACCTTGTAAATGACATATTGTAACTTGTCGTTTTTTTTGAGATGTCGATAAACATTAAGTCTGTCACAAAGGTCTTTGGCAATCAGAAAGCGCTCGATAACGTGTCGTTCTCGGTTGACACAGGGACCATTGTGGGCTTTTTGGGGCCAAATGGCGCAGGAAAGTCGACATTGATGAAGATAATCACTGGCTTGCTGTCTCCTACTGATGGACAAGTCCTTGTTGAAGGCATTGATGTTGCCGAAAATCCTGACGAAGTTCGCCGTATAATCGGCTACTTGCCTGAAAACAACCCGCTTTATCTTGATATGTATGTCAAGGAGTATCTTCAGTTCATTGCCAGAATGTACAAGCTGGACAATGTCCGCAGTGTGGTTGACGATGTTGTGGAGCGAACCGGATTGACTCTTGAATGCAAGAAACGTATCGGCGAACTGTCAAAAGGCTACAAGCAGCGTGTAGGTTTGGCTCAGGCCATAATCCACAATCCGAAAGTGCTCATCCTTGATGAGCCTACCACAGGCCTTGATCCAAATCAGATTGTCGAAATCAGAAACCTCATTCTTGAGTTAGGTCGCGAAAAGACAATAATGCTATCAACCCACATTATGCAGGAGGTTCAGGCAATCTGTCATCAAATAGCCATCCTCAACCGTGGACATCTTGTGGCAAACGGAAATACGCAACAGATCCGGCAGTCGGTTCATGACACTCATCAACAGGTGTATGTTGAATTTAATGCCGACATTGACGAAAAACAAATGCTACAAATTGCCAATATTGTATCGGCAGAAAAGGTTGATGAGCATAAGTACATGCTGGTGTCAAGCACTAATGCCGATATCAGGCAGGACGTGTTCAACTTTGCCGTTCAGCACAATGTGGCTGTATTGGCAATGCAGGCAATGCAGAAGACTATTGAGGAGGCATTTCTGGAATTGACGAAACAAAAAACGTAATAAGATGTCAATATCAAAGGAAACAGATAGACCGAAGAACATTCTGGGGCTTTTCTCGTTCGACTTGACAAGATTCTTTGCTGATAACGATTACAGCGAAATCGAAAGTACGGATGAGGAGGGTGTCATTATGGTTGAATTTGAGAAGGAATTTCCTTTGACGGAATTGGGCATGTTCGACAAGGTATGTTTCCGCCTGTTCAACGAAAAGGACAACATTGTTGCCAGCAACCACATAAATGTTACGTTCCCGGCGAGCCCGCATTATGCGTCCAAAGAGTACACTATGAGCCTTGTCAATGCCTTGTTTGAAATATATGGATATGATGATGACCGTAAAGGGGAATGGACTGATACGGACGCAAAATCGTTTGCTGACAAGGACTTCGACCGCCAATGGACAATTGGCAGCGACAAACGTGTCTATGCGATAAAACTCTCTTTTACCGAGAAACACGGCCTATACCTGAAGATATTTTTCTTTAACAGATTGATGGAAAGCATCAAAGGCAATGTGTAATCTTATTATTGACGAAGGCAACTCATTGTGTAAATTGGCGTTGATGGACAAAGGCACTATCGTGTCGCAAATGTCCGCTAGCAATCTGACGTCGGAATTGGCTTTGAAATGCATTGCCAATTGCCATGTTGACAGGATAATAAGTTCAACTACGAGGTCTGATGAAGTAAAATTGCCATCCTGCTTGAATGACATTCCTCACCTAATGCTGGATTGCAACACTCCATTGCCTATCCATATTAATTATGGCACGCCGCAGACACTCGGCCGCGACAGGATTGCCGGAGCAGTAGGCGCCAATGTCGTGTGTCCGCATTCCAATGTCTTGATTATTGACATCGGAACAGCAATAACCATTGATTTTTTGGATGAAAAAGGTGTATTTCAGGGCGGCACCATATCACTTGGCCCGGAAATGAGAGCAAAGGCATTGCATCAATTTACGGGGAAACTGCCTTTGGTTGACGTGCCTTTGAAATCTCAAATACAAGGCAAGACAACTCACGAATCCATTCAATTTGGAATATATCAAGGCATCAACTTCGAAATTGACGGTTATATCCGTTCATACATAGAAAGATACGACGATGTAAAAGTCGTTGTGACGGGCGGCAATTCCGACATTTTCATAAACAACGCAGTTATAAGAGAACCGAATTTGGTGATAATAGGGTTGAATGCAATACTTGAATCAACAAGCATTTGTCATGTTCAAAAGAATGGAATTCATTGAGTTAACTATTATTTGCCATCAAATACAAACAATAATCGCATCTGACAGGAATATAAACATTGCTAAAAACGATGTTCCTATAAAAGATTTATTACTTTTGGGCGCTAATCTTTAAAAATTAAAAAATGAAAACGTTTGCTTGCAAATTTGGCGTTCTAGCCATGTCGTTACTTATGGTGGCCGGCGCCTCAAATGCTCAACAAAAAAAGTATTTATCAGACCCTAAATATGGTCCTGACAGTACAGCCCGTGAGGCTTGCGCAATGCACATCTCACTGTATGGCGAATTCTACAAACAGAAGAATTATAAAGATGCAGTCACCGATTGGCGCAAGGTTTTCCAAGATTGTCCGGCAGCCAGCAAGAACACATTCATTCGTGGCGCAGCCATTTACAAGTATCTTATCAAGGCCGAAAGCAATGCAGCAAGAAAAGAGTCGCTCATTGACACCTTGATGCTTATTTACGACCAACGCATTGTTTACTTCAAGCAAGAAGGAGCCGTATTGGCAAACAAGGGTGTCGACTTGTATACATTCCGTGGCAGTAAGGCCGCTCAGGATGTTTACGACATGCTGAAGAAATCATGTGAAATGGAGAAGGGCGAACAAGGTGCAGGTGTGGCAACCGTAATGCTGCAGGCTGCAGTTGACTTGTACAAGGACGAAGTCATTGACGGCGCTGAAGTGATAAACGCTTACGAACTGGCCATGAACACGGTGGAATTGGCAATTGCCAGCAACAAGTCTATTGTTGAAAGCGGTGATGCCAAGAAAGCGCCTGCAGCACAAAAGGAACTTGAAAACCTTAATGTCGACATCCAGAATGTTGAGTCATTGTTCTCAGAAAGTGGTGCGGCCACTTGCGATGCGCTGATTGCAATTTTCGAGGCAAAATACGATGCCAATAAAGATGACGTAGAATGGCTCAAGAAGGTGACAAAATTGCTTGACAAGGCTGAATGTAATTCAAGCCCTTTGTTTGCAAAGGCTTCTGAAGCATTATATGCACTTGAGCCATCGGCTTCTGCCGCACGCAACTTGGCTCGCTTGTTCCTTGCAAAGCAAGATTTGGTAAAAGCAGCAAGTTACTATTGCAATGCTTGCGACTTGCAGGAAGATGCTGAAGCCAAGTCACAGTACTACTATGAATGGAGTTTGGTTGCATTCGCCCAGAAGAACTTCCAAAAAGTCCGTGAGCTGGCAAACCTTGCAATCAAGAGCAATCCGAATAACGGCAAGGCATACATTGCAATTGGCAACGCTTATGCCGCCGATGCCAAAAATATTGGTCAAGAGTCAGTGGAGCACAGCGCTGTATATTGGGCAGTAGTTGACAAGTTTGTGAAGGCAAAACAAGTCGATCCTTCATGCGAAGCAGAGGCAAACGAGAAAATCAACACTTACAAGAAATACTTCCCAAACAAAGAGGAAGCATTTATGTTCGGCATCAAGGAAGGTGAACCTTACACCGTTGGTGGCTGGATTAACGAGAAAACTACCGCACGTTACTAATCATTTTTGCAGGATGGCGCAAAGCATATATACAACATTGGCTAAGGCTCTTTTTATAGGAGCCTTAGTTTTTATTGTGTCATCGTGCAAGAACGACCTGAATCAGGTCAATGCTCTCACAACAGTGTCCGACACAGCACAGTTAAGCGGCAAAGATGTGGAACTTACACGATCGTTGAATGGTCACATAGTAGTGAGAATGCAAGGCAAGGAGGTTCGCCAGTTGAGCATTGCCGACAACACCTTCGAATTTCCTCAAGGAATCAAGTTGTATATGTACGATACATTGGGCAATGTTACTTCGCATATGTCGGCTGATTATTCAATCTATTACGACAAAGAGGGAATTTGGGAAGCCAAAAACAATGTCGATGTCAGCAACGAAAAGGGTGACCGGCTAAACACTGAATATCTTGTATGGAGCAGGGAGAAGGCGACATTTGAGACTGACCAGTTTGTAAAGATATCCACTGCCGATGGTGTCATATATGGTGACGGAATGGTGTCAGATCAGAATTTCACCAATTGGGAAGTGAAAAACGGCAGAGGCGAATTCAATATTGAAGAAGATGAATAAGACAGTTCTTGTTTTCAAGATAATTGTTGAATGCATCTGGTTCGCATTGTCAGTCTGCTGCATATTCATTGCCGCAAAAGAGATGATTGGGCATAATTTCTCGCAAGGACTTTTGTTCGCGTCGTTGTCGTTGTTGGCGCTTTTCTTTTTTCTTTATCATCGCGCCCAAAGAAAAAAAGTGCAGCAATAGTTGTTTTTTCTATCTTTGCCACTCTACAATAACTGAAAATGAGCAAAAAGGAAACACGCATCGCCTCTCGACAGTTGAGGAGTTCGTATTTGACAACAATCATCAGCATTTCGCTTGTGCTATTCGTCATAGGCTTGGTTGGATTGCTGATGCTGAATGCCCATAAAATATCCAGACATGTCAAGGAGAACATAGGATTCACCGTTTTCCTCAATGACGATGTGAAGGAAGTGGACATGATTAAATTGCAGAAAAGCCTTGATGCGTCTCAGTTTGTACGCTCAACCGAATTCATTTCAAAAAGCCAGGCCGCACAGGAATTGAAGGACGAACTTGGCGAAGATTTTGTCAACTTCTTGGGATACAATCCATTGCTTCCTTCAATTGAAGTCAAGTTGTGTGCCGAATATGCCAATGCCGACAGCATCGCAAAGATTGAAAAACGTCTGGTGAAATATTCACAGGTGAAGGAGGTCGCATATCAAAAGTCGCTCATCGAGGCTGTAAATCAAAATATCAAGAAGATTAGTATTGTGCTGCTGATATTCTGCGGAATGTTGTTCCTCATCTCTCTTTCGCTGATAAACAATACAATACGATTGTCAGTGTACGCACGGCGATTCTTGATAAAAACTATGGAGCTTGTTGGGGCAACCCGTTCGTTTGTAAGAGCACCGTTTATCACAAAAAGTTTGGGACACGCACTAATCAGCATTGTAATTGCGTTTATACTATTGGGTGGCGTAATCTATCTAATTGACAAACACATTCCAGAACTGTCGATAATGTACGAATTGGATACCATTGCAATACTTTATGCCGGCATTATGGTTATTGGCTTTTTGATAGTGTGGATTTCGAACCTTTTTGCCGTCAATCGCTATTTGCGGATGAAAGGCAACGATTTATATGCATAAATACTAATTAAAAATATGGAAAACGAGACACAAAAACCAGGTTTTGCCATTGATAAGGATAACTACAAGTTTGTATGGATTGGCATAGTCATAATTGTATTAGGATTTATCCTTATGGCAGGCGGCCGTTCCGATGACCCTCAGGTTTTCAACGAATCAATGTTCAGTGCACGTCGCATTTTCATTGCTCCGATAGTGGTTTTGGCAGGTTTCCTTTTTGAAATCTATGCCATTATGCGCAAGCCAAAAAACAACGAATAGCATAACTTGAGTTTTTCCCGTCAATGATTTTTGTACCAGGAAAGGAACAATATGATTTTGAGGAAGGTCAAGTCATATTGATTGACAAGCCATTGAAATGGACATCGTTCGATGTTGTCAACAAGGTTCGCTATCTGCTTAAGAACCAGTTTGGGCTGAAAAAGATTAAGGTAGGCCACGCTGGCACGCTCGACCCTTTGGCAACAGGGCTTTTGATTATATGTACAGGCAAGTTCACAAAGCAGATTGAGTCGTTTCAGGCAAGCAACAAGGAGTATGTCGGAACGTTTATGGTTGGTGCCACAACGCCTTCGTTTGACCGTGAGACGGAAGTGGACCAGACGTTTGAAACCACAGGCATCACAAAGGAAAAAGTTGAATCGGTCTTGAGCACGTTTGTCGGCGAACAGGACCAGATTCCGCCCATTTTTTCCGCAAAGCAGATAGGTGGTCAACGTGCCTATGTGGCGGCTCGCAAGGGGCACGATGTTGAACTCAAGCCCTCACGCATCAACATAGAGAGCCTTGAACTGATTGACTACAGTTTCCCGTTGGTGACCGTAAAGATTAAATGCAGCAAAGGCACTTACATTCGCGCCTTGGCCCGCGATTTTGGCGAGAGACTAGGCTCTGGTGCCTATCTTCACGATTTGCGCAGGACGGCAAGTGGCAATTTCAGCCTGAATGATGCAATCGACATTTTGGATTTTGAAAAAATCATAAAAAATTTGAAACCTTTGGCAGAACAAAACGTATAAAAGTAATCTTTGTTTGCCTGCATCAAGGCTTCTATTGACAATTATTTGAAAACAAAATAAATAACACATATTTTTCAATGAAACTCTCGCAATTTAATTACAATTTGCCCGAAGAGCGAATTGCACTTTATCCTACGGAAAACAGGGATGAGTCGCGTCTTTTGGTTGTAAACCGCAAGACAGGACAATTTGAACACCGCATTTTCAAGGAGATTATCAACTATTTTGACGATAAGGATGTATTTGTGTTCAATAATACAAAGGTGTTCCCTGCCCGACTTTACGGCAACAAGGAAAAGACTGGTGCACAAATTGAAGTTTTCCTTCTTCGTGAATTGAACCACGACCAACGTCTTTGGGACGTTTTGGTTGACCCTGCCCGTAAAATCCGTATCGGCAATAAACTGTATTTTGGCGAGGACGATTCATTGGTTGCAGAAGTAATTGACAATACAACCTCGCGTGGCCGTACGCTTCGTTTCTTGTTCGACGGACCATATGACGAGTTCAAGAAGACATTGTATTCGCTTGGCGAAACACCGCTTCCTCGCTCTATAAAGAGGCCAGTCGAGCCAGAAGACGCTGAACGCTACCAGACAATTTTCGCAAAGCACGAAGGCGCAGTTGCTGCCCCTACGGCAGGTTTGCATTTCAGTCGTGAGTTGCTTAAGCGTTGTGAAATCAAAGGCATCAATTTTGCAGAAGTGACTTTGCACGTAGGTTTGGGCAATTTCCGCTCGGTTGACGTTGAAGACCTCACAAAGCATAAGATGGATTCTGAACAGATAATCATACCTGAAGAGGCCGCCAACATTGTAAACAAGGCAAAAGACGAGCGTCATCAGGTTTGTGCCGTAGGCACAACCGTAATGCGTACACTTGAAAGTTCAGTGTCGACATACGGATACCTGAAACCTTACGATGGTTGGACCAACAAGTTCATCTTCCCGCCATACGATTTCAGTGTCGCAAGTTCAATGATTTCGAACTTCCACTTGCCACAATCGACACTTATGATGATGGTTGCCGCATACGCGGGCTACGATTTGCTTATGGAGTCGTACAGCGAGGCGCTGAAGGAGGGTTACCGATTTGGAGCCTATGGCGATGCAATGCTAATTCTTTAAAATACAAATACGTACAAAAAGAGGAAGCCTTTTGGAAGACTTCCTTTTTTTTGTTCCAATGAAAAAAAACAATGGCACAACAATATCACAAGCCACGCATCAAGGAGATTCCGCCAATGGTGGCAAAGAACGGCGGTCAGTTGATGGAGTTTCTGCTTACAAGTCTGCCAGGCAAGAACCGTAACAACATCAAGACACTGCTCAATCATCGTCAAATACTTGTCAACGACCAGGTTGTAGGATTTTACAATCATCAGTTGCAACCAGGCGACAGGGTGCAGATTCAAAAATTCAAGGCACCTACTGAAATGAATTTCATAGGAATGACAATTATCTACGAAGATGAGCAGATGATTGTTGTCGACAAGCACGCAGGAATGTTGAGTTCTTCGTCGGCAAAGGGGCAGAACAACGTTACGTCGATATTGCAACGCCACGTGAAGAAGCAGAATCCCGCCAACGCCGTTTTTATGGTCAGCAGTCTTGACCGCGAGACTTCGGGCTTGCTTGTGTTTGCCAAAAGCCGAATGATTAAGGAGCGTATGCAGTCCGATTGGAATGACGCCACCTACACTTACATTGCTGTTGTCGAGGGCGAGATTGAGAATGGCGACGGCGTGCTGAAGTCGTATCTGGTTGAGGACAAGAAGTCATTCAAGATGCATTCTACACAAAATCCAGAACAGGGGCAACTGGCTGTTACACATATCAAGACAATGAAAAGCAACGGCAGGTTCTCGATGCTCAAGGTCAATTTGGGAACCAACTGCAAGTGCCAGATTCGTGTCCAGTTGCAGGATTTGGGCAACCCGATAATCGGCGATTTAAAGTACGGTGCGCACGAAAACCCAATCGACCGTTTGGGCCTTCACGCGTGGGTGTTGTCGTTAAGGCATCCAGTTTCTGGCAAGGCTATGCACTTTGAGAGCCATATGCCTAAAAAGTTCCTTCACCTGTTTGACGGAACAGAGGATTTTGCTGAATGACAATCAGTTTATTCCTGATTGACTACTATTGTGTGCGGTTCGGGAGCCTTGAAATAAACTTCGGAAAAGTCGAAACAGTTCTGTGAGTTTATGTTCAGGCCTTGAATGTCGGCCGTTTGCAGGTTGAAACGCTTGTCGTTGTCAGAGTTGACAGTGTTGGTCAGCATAAACAACGGCGGATTGCATTGAAAACTCTCAATGTTTGATTCCATAAAGTCTGTCAAATAGTCGGCGGGTAAGTCGAACACCACGTTTGTCTTTCCCGAACTGAACATATTCAGTTCCTTTTGTGCCGAAGTGGCAAAAGTGAAAATCAGCGAGTCAAGATAAGGCAGTTGTTCCTTTTGACGTGACATTTTCCAGTAATTGGGATTGTATGCCAGCGTGACAGGCTGTCCTTTGTATTCGGGTTTGTCAAGGCGGAAAGCGCCTGAACCGACAGTACCGTTTGTTCCGTATGCGTCGAAGGCTTCACGGGCAAACACAAGTGCATCGGTCCCAGCCAAAAACTGAAGCAACCGGCTGTCGGGCTTGTCAAGTCTTACAATAATAACGCTGTCGTTTTTTGCAGAAATGCCTGTTATTCCTAATGAATTGTCTAGCAAGAAATCATTGTATCCGGCAATGTTTCCCACCTGACTTGAAATTGGCAGGCTATCGGCGAGCCTGTTGCGGCAAATCTGCTCAATTGAATATTTTATGTCGTTTGCGATAATAGTCCTGCCGATGCCGTTTGCAAAGCAGGAGTCGTCCTGAAAGCGCGCCTGAGTGTTGAGCAAGAAGGTGTAGGCGAGGCTGTCGTCTGACAACTCGATTGATTTTGCCAATGAAGGGACAATGTCCAGTGTCTTCGGATTGTATTTCAGCAATCCATCGTAAACCTGACTGACTATTATCTGCTCGCTTCGTTTCTCAACCTGACCGGGAAATATTATGTGAGGAATGTCGCTTATGTTGACGCGCAGTGTGCCTCCATATTTTTCACCATTGCGGGTGTTTCCTGATTGGCACGATGCGAGTGCAAGCGCCATTGCCACAATTATTGGAATTATCGTTTTCATTGTGTACGGGTTTTAATGCTGATTGCAATTTGGTCAAAAAATCAGAATAATGCAATTTTTACTTTTGGGGCCTGAACTCATAGCACAGCCCGAACATCAGAAGGTTGTTGTGCTGTCCCGACACCATATATGAGTCTTGGGCGGAATGGTATTTACGGATGGCCAGTGCCGAATAGTTGAATTGCGCATTTGCCCAAATGTCGCCGAACAGGTTGTATCTTGCACCTGCAATGGCGCTGATGTCTGCCTTGCGATATTGGCAGTTGGGCTCGCGCAGGCCGTATCCGTCGGTGTCTTCCTTCGCCTTGAGCAGGTATCCGACCGACAGCCCCGCTTCAAATTCAAGGTTTTTCCAACGGTAGAATGCTGTCATTGGCAGTTCGGCATAGTGCAGTTCGGCCATATAGAACGACGAGTGTTCGGTCTCTTCGGAATGGCTTCCCTTGCGTATGTAGCGCAGTCCAATCTTGGCGCCAATGGTGTTTTTTACAAAAAAACGATGTGCACTGCCACCGATGGCGAATCCGAACTTGTTGTAACCGCCGAATCGGTCGCCGTCAATCTGCGAGGCTACAAATCCGGCATCGATGCTTGCGCCAAACTCTTGAGCATTGACACAAACCGTTGTCAGCAAGATGATTGCAAACAGGAACCTTCTCATTAGAACTTGAAAAGTTCGGCAAGTTTCTGTTCAAGTATTCGTCCGCCCTTGCCAGCCGATTCCTGAATGAACGTGTAGTTCTCGTTTGACGGGAACGGCACCATTTTGGGGTCGATAACGAATTTAGGGATTTCGCGACGAGTGTATCGCAACAGTCCCGCGGCGGGGTAAACGTTTAGTGACGTGCCAATCACCACAAACACATCAGCCTGTTCGGCAAGCGGAATGGCGCGTTCCATTTCGGGTACGGCTTCGCCAAAGAATACTATGTGTGGGCGCAGTTGGCGTCCGTCTTCGGCCTTGTCGCCAAGGTTGATAGGCTTGTAGCCAATGTCGTAAATCAGGTTTTCGTTGTCGATGCTCCTGACTTTTGTCAATTCGCCGTGCAGGTGCACAATGTTCTTGCTTCCAGCCTGTTCGTGCAGGTTGTCGACATTTTGGGTTATCACATGTACGTCGAAGGAATCCTCAAGTCTGACAAGCGCCATATGCCCGTCGTTTGGCTTGATGTTTGCCAGTTTTGCACGCAGGCCGTTGTAGAAGTCAAGCACTAGTTTCGGATTGCGTGCGAGGCCTTCGGGAGTTGCCACGTCTTCGACAGGATAGTTGTCCCACAGCCCGTTGGCGTCGCGGAATGTCGTGAGTCCGCTCTCAACGCTGATTCCCGCACCTGTGAGTGCTACAAGTTTAGGTTTGCTCATAATTGGAGTGTTTTGTCAATGCAAGATACGGATTTTGCCGATATTTGGTGTGGAACTTTTTATCTCAAAAAGTTTTCGATATCTATAGTTGACTCACTCCAGATAAATCAGCGCCTCCATTATCTCATCGGAAATGAAGATGCCGTTATGCGTCAGTTTAAGCCTATTGCCGACAAGTTCCAGTTTGCCCGATTTGATGAAACTCTCAGCCTGACGTTTCAGGTAATCAACCATTTGGCGTGGTTGTTCATTTTCAAGATAACTTAAGTCGATGCCTTTCGACGTGCGCAAGGCTGTGATTACGTAGTCGTTGAAGATGTCGGCTTGTGTAAGGATTTCTTTTTCCGAAACGCATTTTCCTGACATTATGCCTATTACGTACTGTTGCAAGTCGGAAACATTCCAGCAACGCGATGTTTGGTTGTAGGAATGTGATGCAGGTCCAACTCCCAGATATTTGGTTCTGTCCCAATAACTTGAATTGTGGCGTGAATGGAATCCGCTTTGCGCGAAATTTGAAATCTCGTAGTGTTCGAATCCCGTCTTCTTTGCCCATTGTGTCAATGTCTCAAATTGTTCAAGACTCTCATCTTCCGACAATTCCGACAATTTTTTCTGTTTCAGTTTCAGGCTAAAGGCCGTGCCTTCCTCATACGAGAGATGATATGCCGAAAGGTGCTGAACATCGAGTTTTTCAACCGTTTCCAGTTGCTGAAGCCACATATCGTGGGTAAGGCCAGGCAGTCCGTAAATCAAGTCGACGCTGATGTTGCCGAATCCGCATTCCTGACTATGTCTGACGGCGTCGATTGCCTGTTGGGCGTTGTGTCGGCGGTTCATCAGTTGCAGATAACCGTCGTCGAACGACTGAATGCCGATGCTCAAGCGGTTGGCGTCGGTTTGTGCCAATTGTCCGATGTATGTTTTCGAGAGATCGTCGGGATTGGCTTCTACGGTAATTTCGGGCGAGTTTGAAACGCCGTAGTTTTGGCTAATGCAGTCAATCACCGATTGAATTTCGGCAGGGCTCAAAAGCGACGGGGTGCCACCGCCAAAGTATATTGTCCTCACCTGTTCGCCGTTGAGGTATGCAGTTCGGTCTTGCAGTTCACGTTTCACCGCCGACAGGTAGTCGTCCTTCAGCGCCAGTTTGGTTGACGAGTAGAAGTTGCAGTACCCGCAACGGCGCTTGCAGAAAGGAACGTGAATGTAGATGCCTGCCATTAGTTGTTCTTTTGTTGCGAAGGTAGTAAAATGAAGAAATGAGCGCAAAGAGCACACGAGTGTTTTTGAATAAGATGCCTTTTATGCAATCCCACTGATTTTCTTTATGAAAAAAAATCCTGAAAAATCCGTAGGGTTTTCCGCCACTTAATTGTCTTATATGTGTATTTAACCTAAAGCAGAAATTATGAAGAAGATATTCCCATTGTTTCTTATCGTTTTGACTGCGTTTTGTGGGTGTGATGGATATATGCATTACCTTCCAGAATATGAGAAACCAAAGTTTCATGTAGGTGATACATTCTACTACTATTCAGAGCAGACACATTTGACTGATACGCTTTGGGTTGATTATTTGCATTATGGATTGAGTCCTCATGACGCTGATGATTATGAAACAGTGTGTTATGGATGCTATATTAAAACGAATAAACCAGTAAAAAATCTTATCCAGTTTGATTATTCATACTGGCCAGATGATGGTTTTAGGCTCTTTTCTTGTGCGAGTGACAGTTCGAGTATGGTATATTCTCTTTTTATGCAAGGAGACGATGGAATTAAAATTGGTGGTAGAGTTTATGATTATGAATTAATACTTCCTAAAGACACAATTTGTGGTAATGTAGAATTACTTCCTAATTCAATATTCATATCATTCACTTATGGCATAATCGGTTATACATATTCCGATTCAACTACATACATAATAACAAACCCCATTAAATAATATAAAAATGTAATTATGAAGAAGATATTCCCATTGTTTCTTATCGTTTTGCCTGCGTTTTGCAGTTGTGAGAAATATAACGACCTGCCAAACGTAGAGTTCCCAAATTATAATGCAGGCGATGTCTATTACTACACTTCGCAGTCTTCAGGGCAGAAAGACACGCTTTATGTTGTGCGGAAAAACATCAATGTTGAGGCGGAAACGACCAAAGAGTCGGGTACCAAATACTACGAAAGCGGTGATTACTTGTTTGTCAACATATCAACCAATGTAAAATTCATTATTCACGAATCTTATGGCGGTTTTGGGGAAATGAGCCTTGAAATCAATGGCGAAACAATCGATATGCAAAAAGTTGATATGGTTGACGTTGTGGTTAACAAAAAGAAGACCAAGAACGTGTTTTTGATGTCACAAAATGCTGTAGATACATTGAATGCGCCAATGCTTGTCTATTTTTCGCCTAAACACGGCATCCTTAAATATGTCACTGCCGACAACGATGAATATATTGTAGATAAATAACAATGCTGATTATGAAAAAGATACTTGCAATAATGTCAATCTTGATAGCGTTTTCGTCGTGCAATACCGACAATGACGATGTCTATTACAAGATTCCAAAAAACATAAAGCCAATCTGCAGTGCAGGCGATGTGTTCAGTTTTTATTCCTCGCAGAACGGCAAGACTGAAGAGTGGACAGTCGACAGGGTTGTCAAAGAAAAATACCAATTGGTCGACTATAGATTGAATTGTGAAGAGACTGACCATTATATGGGTGATAGATATACAACATACTATAGCATAGACGATTCGGTTTCTGTTATCATCAGTCAAAACCAAGGAGGAATCGAGAATATTGAGTTCTATAAGCCACATTATCCCCGTATTTATTATTATCCAGTGAGTGCCAGTTATATTGTCGTAGACGATGAAGGTTATTATGTTGATGTTATGAAACCTGAAAAATCGTACCAATACTATCCCACAGAGATTTTTTGCTCGCATCAGTGCGGGGTGTTGCGTTTCTCGTATGGAGATACAGTGACTTACAATATTCTCAATCCATTAACCGAAAAGAAATACAAGAAATGAAAAGGCTGATAATCCCATTATTGATATTGACATTGTTTTCTTGCAAGGAAGACCCTAATTATGATGTACTTCCAAACCAAAGACCTTTATACAATTACGGCGACACGTTCTACTATTATTCAGGGCAGACAAAGGAGACAGAGGCTTTTGTTGTTTCATCGGTTGTATATCAATATGATATTGATGATGAAAGATATTGCTTTAAGGAGTCAACCTTTGACAAGGTTGGCGACACCGCAGTCAGAGTGAGTATTCGTCCACCATATAGCGATGATTGTTTGTTGGTTGCAGTCTGTGAGTCGAGTTGGGTGTCTGATGCACAAAAGGATACTATAAACATCAACAATACAGATTACACAGTTGTCAAGACATTTTTATATTATGAAGATGATTCAGTGACAGGACCAACGGCATTGTACTCGTCGGTCAAGTATGGACTTATGGGCTATGAATATTCCGACAATGTTTCGTATTTCATTACCAATCCTGCGAAAAAAAAGTAGGGGGACGAAGGTCATACAATACACTTTTTCTTGATATGTCATTCGTGAACAAAGCAAGTGGCTGCAGTAGAAAATGATGTAAAATATGTCTGAAGCCGCAGAGCGGCGACATAAAAAACACTAACTTTGGGAAAACACGAATGTATATGTATCCAAATGTTTATTCTCAGATAAATATTCACCTTGTATTTGCAGTTCTTTATAGGGAGAATGTGATTTCAGATTTATTCCGTTTGCAATTGTGTAAATATATTGGAGGCATATTGAACAAGAGTGATTGTTATCCATTGGCTATTAATGCACATAATGACCATATACATATATTTTATGAGCATAAAGTCAGCATTGCTATTTCGGACCTCATTAAGGATATTAAGTCTAATTCATCAAAATGGATAAATGAAAATCATTTTGTTCCTGGACATTTTGAATGGCAAAGAGGGGCAGGTGTTTTTTCTCATTCAAAATCAGATAGGGATAAAGTCATTAAGTACATTATTAATCAAGAGGAACACCATAAATCTAAATCATTTAAAAAAGAGTATTTGAGTATTTTGCAAAAGTTAGATATAAAGTATAGTGAAGATTATTTGTTCCAATGGTATTGACTTAAGTGTCGCCGCTCTGCGGCTTGAATTCTGATTGGCGAATGTAATCTACCATTATATCGCCGCTCTGCGGCTTACAAAAATCAGTGTTTGTGGCAAGTGGCTGCAGAGCAGCCTAATAATGGTAGAAAATGATGCTAAATATGTCTGAAGCCGCAGAGCGGCGACATATAAACATCCTCAATTTAAGGCAACCACATCTCTTTTATACTATTCGGCAAAAATCCGAGTCATTCGTGCGAAAAAGAATCATCAGTGCAAGCAACAAAATAGGCATCAACCCATTATAACATAACGCCTATTTGCATACTTTTGTCACGTGTACCAAAACTATCGATAGTGATAAAGGAATACGATTTTCTGATTATTGGCTCCGGCGTCGCAGGTATGAGTTTCGCCCTGAAAGTGGCCAATGCAGGTAAGGGCAAGGTGGCAATTGTTTGCAAGACTACGCTTGCAGAAGCCAACACGGCAAAGGCGCAGGGTGGCATAGCCTCAGTCACAAACCTGAAGGTTGACGATTTCGACAAGCACATCCAGGATACCATGATTGCAGGCGACTTCCTGAGCGACCGCAATGCCGTAGAACAAGTTGTCCGTAACGCCCCAAGCCAGATTGACGAGTTGGTCAAATGGGGAGTAAACTTCGACCGTAACAACAATGGCGAATTCGATTTGCATCGTGAGGGTGGACATTCCGAGTTCCGCATACTTCACCATGCCGACGATACAGGCGCCGAAATACAGCGAGGGCTTATGGAGGCCGTCCGCGACAACCCGAACATCGACATTTTCGAAAATCACTTTGCAGTTGAGATAATCACACAGCACCATTTGGGCGTCGAAGTGACTCGTCGCACTCCCGACATCGAGTGCTACGGCGCATACATCCTTAATCCGGAAACAGAGAAAATCGATACTTATCTGTCGAAAGTGACACTTATGGCAACCGGCGGAATTGGTTCAATATACGCAACCACCACCAACCCAAATTGGGGAACGTGTTGAACCAGCACGTGCACGA
>CALCFP010000202.1 GCA_937900725.1 uncultured Bacteroidota bacterium
AACTGATGCTTTCAAGACGCATTGGCGTGCCGTCGTCTTCTATGGCAGTGCCTAATGTTGCATTGATGCGTGTGCCTTTGGCTTCGGCTCCTTGCGCCAAAATACCTTTTTTAGGAAAGAAGATGTTCTTTCCGCGTTCTGACAAAAGGTCGAATACCGCCTGATTCTTTGAAGCAATAACTTCGTTCAAACTTTGTGCTTGTGGATTCATACTGTTCATTTTTATCGGGTGGCAAAATTACACGTTTTTCACGGCATTTCAATATGCATTTCACGTAAAGCACAACCTATTGTTTGATGAAATATTTTAGGCAACCCTATGGCACATTGCATTTGTGGTTTTCCGTCGGCATAAACTACATATTATTACCTTTGCTCGAAATAACCGTCGCTAACGTGAATTTGGAAATCACCATATTATCTGACAAACTGGCATCAGGGCAATGCGGTTCGGAACACGGGCTCTCGTTTTTGATAGAGGCCGACAGGCGGATTCTGTTCGACACTGGCGCATCCGACCTGTTTCTGCGGAACGCAAAAATCATTGGCATCGATCTTGAAACAGTTGACACTGTTGTGCTGAGCCACGGCCACTACGACCACGGAAACGGGCTTCAGTTTGTCAGCGGAAAGACCATTGTAATGCACCCCGACGCCTTTGCGCAACGCATATCGGAACGCTCTGGGCGTAACATCTCCATTGCCGTCGACCGCGAATCGGTTGAATCGAGAAACCGCATTGTCGAGACCCGCGGACCGCTGTGGCTGTCGGAACAAATTGCATATCTTGGCGAGATTCCGCGCATTGTGCCGTTTGAAATGGAGTGCTCGACACCGTTCCACTTTACCGACGGAACGCCCGCCCCCGTCATCGACGATTCTGGTTTGGCCGTAAAGACGGAGAATGGATTGATTGTGATTTCGGGTTGCGCCCACTCGGGCATCTGCAACATTGTGGAACAGGCGCGAAAGGTGACTGGCACTAGCAATGTCTATGGCGTGATTGGCGGATTTCACCTTACGGAAATAGACGAACGCCTGCAACAGACAATAGACTACCTAAAAAATATTGGCACTGAATACGTTATGCCGTCGCACTGCACAAGCGACGAAGCCATATCTGAATTCAATAGTCACTTCAAGGGCGAACGGATAAAGACAGGGATGTCATTTTGCTGGTAATCTGCACAAAGCCGCAGGTTTCACAGCATCAGCATAGCGACTAAACCCAATTGCTGTTTTCGGCTGAACTTTGGCTTTCATCAGATTTTCCGACAACAATTGTCCCGCAAATGGTGTCGTGAAGCGCCTGATGTTTATCGCCTGCAGAGAAGAAGCATCCCACAAACACAACAAAGCCCAACAGGTTTCCGACAGTATTGAACAATATAGGAGCAAACATAAGTAACAAAACCGCACAAACCTTGCCGACATGCTTAATGAGATAACGTGACAAAAGTACGGCAGTGGAAGCCTGTCCGCCATCAACGCCGGCAATTTGAAGGCCAAGCATCAATTTTCCCAACGACTTTCCAATGAATATCTCTGGCAAGAAATACAGCAAACGGGCGACACATGCCAAAGCGCCAATCCTTGTGGATGCCACCATTATTGACATCATATTTTCATCATATATGTTTGCCAATATCGGGTTTGCCGAGAAAGCCTGGTCCAACTGT
Source organism: uncultured Bacteroidota bacterium (assembly GCA_937900725.1). Taxonomy (GTDB): domain Bacteria; phylum Bacteroidota; class Bacteroidia; order Bacteroidales; family SZUA-534; genus RUG13583. Next base: position 1,680 of record CALCFP010000202.1, read on the forward strand.
GCCTTTGCCGACTCCAACAAAAACGAAGGAAACAACTTGCTCAAAACAAAAGCAAGCACCCAAACCAATACAACATCTATTGCAAAAGCGCCCAAACGTGGGCCGAAACCGATTCTTTCTTTCATAATTCCGTTATTTTTTATGTTGTACAAATATATAAATATGTTCAAAAAATCGGCCTGAAACGCAACGCCAATATTTTTATGAAAACGATAATATCTGACTGATAAAACATTAGCAAAACAGCCAAAAATATTTTCCAAAAAACGCATCAATACTATTGCAGATATCAAAAAAGGCGCTACCTTTGCATCGCTTTTCAGAAATGATAGCAACAGTTCTAAAAAATGTTGGTGTGGTAGTTCAGTTGGTTAGAATATCGGCCTGTCACGCCGGGGGTCGCGAGTTCGAGTCTCGTCCGCACCGCATAAGCCTGATTAACGAAAGTTAGTCAGGCTTTTTTTGTCCCATTTGTTCACACAAAAAAAACGGCAAAGACTTATTTTGAAAGTCCTTGCCGTTTTTTGTATAGACTGGGTATCCTACAACACCTTTATCGTATTTCCGAGCACTTCAACGACATCGCCGTGGCGCAACTTTGCGCGTTTACGGCTTTCAACCTGTCCGTTCAACTTGACAATGCCATCTTCAACAAACTGGTTGGCCTGCGCCCCACTCTCGCTGATACGCAAAAGTTTTATCAACTTGTTTAATTCGATAAACGGTTCCGTGCCGTCAGTTGTGGGTTTTAGTTCGAATGTTGTCATCTGACATTTTTTTAAATGAATTGCACAAAATCGGAAACGGAGTTGCGCTTTTTTTCTGGAATTTCGTCTGACGCTGGGACACCAATAGGCAACAGCACGACAGGACGGCAATTTGCATCAAGATTGAAATCCTTTATCAATCTTTCGGCATCGAAATTGCAAACCCAGCATGTGGCGAGCCCCATATCAGCGGCAGTCAAGGTTATGTGATCGGCCAAGATGGCGACGTCAATGTCGGCGTGGTTTTTGCCGTCGGCACGAGTCCAAGCCTTGTCGGTCTGTGCACAAAGCATAATGACCGCAGGCGCTGTCTTGAACCACTCGCGATTATATGCCTGCTGAGCCTTTGCCAAACTATCTGGCGTATTCAGGACGAACACTTTCCAAGGTTGCGCGTTGGTTGCCGAAGGAGCAAAATGCGCAGTTTCAAGCACCTGCTCAATAAGTGCGTTGTCAATGCCAATTGGATTGTAACTGCGACAAGAGTATCGCATTTGTACCAAATCAGAAAAACTTGCCATAACTGATATCTTTACATTCGTTGAACAAGACGCTCCAACTCATCCTTGTCAAAAAGTGTCGGATAGTTGCGGTCCATATCAACAAGCACTTGATTAATAATGATTTCACGCGCAACTTTTGTTGCACTCTTCACCTTGTATTTTTTGCAAAAACTCTCAAAAGCATCTGCTTCATAATCATTTAATGTGATTACAAG
>CALCFP010000203.1 GCA_937900725.1 uncultured Bacteroidota bacterium
TCAAGAAAGTAAGAGGTAAAGATGAAATGGTGCTTGAATTGTCGGGGGGCAACAGACGTGCACGCTTGTATGGCAATATCAACGCACAGACAACGGGCGATTTCGTCTATGTTGGTGACGCTAAGAAGAACCGTACAAACAGAATCAGCTTCCGTGGCAATGTTGACATCAACTTCAATGATTATATCAGCGGACATGTTGATGCTAATGCAACATTCTCTGATTCTAAGCACAGACAGTACAGTAATTCACCAGGCGACAATATGACCTATTGGAAACAGGCTTCTAAAGAAAGACCTAATTTCCCGGAAGATGCTGCACAGTTGATACCTGTTGATATGATTTCATCTGGTCCTGAGGCAGAACTTGCACGCGAAATGATTGCTACCACTAACAACATTTTTGACGGATGTTTCTTGGGCGGAAACTCTGCTTATTATTGCTGTGGTGATTCAAAGGAAGGAAGAACATTGCTAGGTCAGATTTATGCAGGTGGTGAAATCACAACTACTCAGCGTCAGTTCCAATTCGACGGTGGATTGAATTTCGATCTTAGCAAGGTTTTGGAAGGACTGTCGCTGAAGACTAATTTCGGCATGGACTTCAAGACTCTGTACAATGTGCATTTCAATCCTAAGTATGCTGTGTTCGAACCTAAGTGGTCTGAAGATGAGAAAATCATTTCACTCAAACAGGTTAGTGTTGATGAGGTAACTGGTCAAAAGGAGTTGTGGGGAACAAAGGAATCGCGTACTTTGGCATTGTCGTTCCAATTTGACTACGACAGAAGCTTTGGCTCTCACAATGTGTCGGCTAAGGTAATTGGCAATGGTTTCCAACAGACAAAGGAGGATACTTACCACAAGACAAACAATGTCAATTTAGGATTTGATGTTAACTATAATTTTGAACATCGCTATTATGCTCATTTCTCTTCAGCATTGGTTCACTCTTCAAAACTTGCTGAAGGACACCGTAACGAATTCGCTCCAACATTGACATTGGGCTGGAATTTGGCTAAAGAATCATTTTTGGACGGTACATTTGTCGACGACTTGTTGCTGTCTGCTTCAGTCAGCCAGTTGAGCGAAGATATCGACATTGATGGCTATTATAAGTATTTAGGCACTTGGGAATCTCAGGGCTCATATGAATGGGGTGATTCCAGATCAGCATCAATGTCGCAGGCTACAGGTGGCGCTAATGAAAATCTTGAAATGATAAAGCGCAAGGAATTTACCGTTGGCTTGAGAACTTCATTGATGGATGGCCTGTTTACTGCCGACTTCACATTTTTCAAGAACAAAATGGACGGCTATCTAATTACAGAAACAAGAATTTGGCCTAGCCACTTGAACGGAATTAATGCTCCAATAAACAACGATATCAATGAGCGTGTCGGATTCGATTTCGCCGCAAATGTTAACGAAACAATAGGCGAGGTAGAAATGTCATTAGGTGTGTCTGGCACTTATTACGACACAAAAGTTGCAAAGAAAGAACAAACTGATCTTCCTGAAGGACAATTCCAACTTGACAAGGAAGGCCGCCCTATTGATGCAATATATGGTTTCAGAAGCGATGGCTATTTCCAAACAGCTGACGAAGCCGCATCTGCAAACCAAAGTGCTGCAAGTGGCAAGCTTCGTGCAGGTGATATCAGGTATAAGGACATCAGTGAAAATGGAGCTGGCGACGGCATGGTTGACAAGAATGACCGAGAATATTTAGGCAAGGAAGGAAAGTTTGGTTCACCATTTGTTTTAGGTATTAACTTTACTGCCAAATACAAGAACTTTACATTCTTTGTCTTGGGAACAGCAAAATGCGGTTCTTATGGCAAATTGTATAATATTGATAATACAGGCAAAGTTGTCCCTAATTCTTATTATCAACCAAATGCATCTTCTAAATATTCTGAAATAGTAAAGGATGCGTGGACTCCAGAGAATCCGAATGCCAAGTATCCTGCCCTTACAACTGGTAATGGTGCAAACAACTATGTTGAGTCAGATTTCTGGTTGTATAAGAACAATGCGTTTATGTTGAGCAAGATTCAATTGACATACGATTTGCCAAAAGAAATTTTGGGCGATTCATTTGTCAAAGGTTTGTCAGCATTTGTCAGCGCGAAAGACTTGCTTACCATTTCAAAAGATAGCAAGATTATGGAAACTAATATTGATACGGAACCACAGACCCGATTCTTCAATATTGGCGTGAAGGCAACATTTTAACATGATTAAAAATTATTAGTTATGAAAATAAAAAACATAGCAAGTATAATGGCCCTTTTGCCTGCATTGGTTGCGTGCGAAGACGCTTTTGAGCCAATGCTTGAAAACCAGAAGGACTTTGATGCCTTTATGATTAAGGGAGAGGCTTCGCAAGGCTTGATGATGAACGGATATAATAATCTTCCGTATGTAATCAATTGTGGCAGTATGTCAGATGTTGCTACAGATGATGCAGTTACCAATGATGTTAACAGTGGATATTATAAAATAGCTAATGGTGGTTGGACTGCAAAAAATGGCGATAATCCGTTTGACAGATGGACAAATGCCAGAAAAAACCTGTATTACGTTAATATGTATTTGGATAAAGCCGGAAGCTTTTATTATACCAAAGACAATTTGGTGAATGATTTGTTTAATGATATGCTGACAGGTGAGGCTTATGCTTTGAGAGGCTTCCAGATGTTCTATTTCCTGCGTACTTATGCAGGAATGGCTAATGGAACATTGCTTGGTGTGCCAAATCTTACTAAGGCTGAACAGCCTACAGATGATTTCAATGTTAGCAGAGCAACATTTGCTGATTGTATCAAGCAGATTTTTTCCGACTTTGATGAGGCAAAGAAAAGATTACCATATGACTATGGTAATGTTACATGGTCTGAACTGCCACAAAAATACATTGACATGGGTATGATAAACGAAAGTCAATATAATCTTGTGTATGGTGATGAAAAGGTTGGCCGCATTTCGGGCCGTATTGTAGATGCATTGGCTGCTCAAGGGGCTTTGTATGCTGCAAGTCCTGCTTATAGTGATCAGTCTGGCGTAGATTGGAAAGAAGCAGCCGAAAGGGCCGCCAAGGTTTTGGACGGAAATAATGGCGTCTCAGGTTTGGCTCCTGAAGGTAATACGTGGTATTGCAATACTAGGGAAATTGAATTGTACAAGAGCAATGGAAATCCACCTGAAATCATTTGGCGAACTAACATTGGCCATGACGCTAACTGGGAAGGCGAATTATATCCTTTGTCTTTGGGTGGTACTCAGAAGGTTACTCCAACTCAAAACTTGGTTGATGCATTTCCTATGATTAATGGTTATCCTATTAATTATATGGAATTGCGCTCTCCTTGTGGTGCTGGCATATGATCCACAAAATCCATACGCAAACCGTGACCCGCGTTTCGATTTGTACATTGTCCATGATGGTTCGGTTTTTGGTCCTTACGACTCAGAAATAAATACCACCATCGACAAGTCAAACAAGAAGGATGGTTTGGATATGTCAACAACAAATCCTAACCGTACTGGTTATCTGTTGCGAAAATACATTAATGAAAAAGCAGAACCTGACCGTTCTAAGAACCCTAAAGCAATTGGACAAAGTGGCATGGCAGGCAAGGATAAGTACAACGCCCGTATCCGCTACACTGAAATATACCTGGCATTTGCCGAGGCTGCAAATGAGGCTTATGGCCCTACAACAGCATCGCCTTCTGGTTACAGTGCTTACGATGTAATCAAGGCTATCCGTCAGCGTGGAGGTATCAAGAATGATGAGTATTTGGAGTCAATCAAGTCAGACAAGGACAAGATGCGTGACCTTATCCGCAACGAACGTCGTATTGAGCTTTGCTTTGAGGGACATCGTTTCTGGGATCTTCGCCGTTGGAAGGCTAATTTGAATGAGCCTGTCAAGGCTATGCAAATCAAGACTGAAGGAGGAAAGAAAGTATATAAAGTTGTTGATGTCACTAATGAGCAAAGAGCATATAAAGACTATATGTATTATGGCCCACTTCCTGAGTCTGAAATCATGAAATGGTCTAACCTTCTTCAAAACGATGGATGGAATTAATCTAATCAATAAAGATAAAAACTATGAAAATGAGTAAAGTAAAAACGATGCTGTCAGTTGGAGCTTTGGCAGTTTGTTTTGCAGCTTGCGAAAGCGCTGAACAGACATTCTCTGATTTTGACGGCGGTACAACAGCATACTTTGCATACCAATATCCGGTACGTACTTTGATATTGGGAAATGTGGAAACATACGATAACACAAGCGACAACGAGGGCCGTTTCATTATTTACGGCACTTTTGGCGGTTCGTATTCAGGTTGCAATGCAAAGATTGATGTCTCTATTGACGAATCTTTGGTTGAAGGACTTTCATTCGAAGATGGAACACCTGTAAAGGCAATGCCTGCCGATTATTATGAAATGTTGGGCAATCAGCTAGATTACGCTGGTGGCTATCGTGGTGGTGTTGAGTTCAAGCTAAACGATAAGTTCTTTAACGACACATTGTCAGTAAAGAACGCATATGTCATACCTGTTGTGATGGGTAATTTTACAGGTGTTGACAAAGTTTATCGTGGCACTCCGGTTGTTGACGGTACAACGCCATTGCGCCAGGACCCAACTCAATGGGATCCTCAGCCAAAGGACTATACTTTGTTCTGCGTAAACTACATCAACAAGTACACAGCAACTTATTTGCGTCGCGGTGTTGATGACTATGATGCATTGCAGTACAAGAATGTCGAGGTTGAATCTGACGATATGTGTGTTGTAGTGCATTCTGCCGACAAAAAAGCTAATGCATGGGATACACAGTTTTGGATAAATGTTGACCATGAATTTGCCAAAGATGAAGAATATAATTTGACTATGAAAGTCAAAGCTACAAATGCGGCAAAAGCTTCAACACAAATTCATGAAGCACCTAGCGAATACAAGGCTAACTTGGGTTCTATTAATTTCACTACTGATTGGGAAGTGGTTACAATTTCTGGCAAATTCGAATCTGAAGGACATTCAATAGCATTCAACCTTAATGAAGACGCTAAGGCCAATGATTACTATTTTGATTCTGTTAGTTTTGTGATTGCTGGCACAGAGTACATCACAAATATGCAATGTGAAGATGTGGCTTGTGACAATTATTATTCTGTAATTGATCAAGGCCCTCTTGCAAAGAGCACATACGAACCTACAGGCAAAAAGCAAATATCTATTGTGTCTGTCCCTGATGGTTATGCTAAGGAAAAAGGTGTACGTCATAAAGAGTTCATTGAAAAGGACGAAGTGGTTTATACTACTTCAAAGTCGAAAAATCAGGTTGTTATGCCAATTACGAATTTGGAAATTGCAGGTGCGCCTACGAAATGCGACTTGTTGCTGACATTTGATGAAAGCGGCAATTGCACTGTTGCGTCAAATACTCCTGGAATTAAGATTGAAGGAACAGGTAAATACATTGAAGGTAATGAAAAACTTGCTTGGGGCAATAAAGACCGCGACGGCTTGTATTTGAACTATACAGTTGATATGTATGATCCTACTTACGACTACAATATCCATTACGCAACATCAGATACATTGGTATGGCGTGATAGAGGGGCTGCTGCTTCGATTCAGACTTTCAACCCTTCTTTTGGCAAGTAATTGTTATTTGTTAAATGATAAAAAAAGGTCTTGGCTTGCCAAGGCCTTTTTTTGTGCCATTAGTTCGCCATAATTTGTCCCAAATCCTGTGCCATTAAAACTCAAAACCGTATTTTTGCCCAAAATCGGAAACCGATGGAAGTAAATATCGAACAATCGTGGAAACAGCGCCTGCAAGGTGAATTTGACAAACCGTATTTCAAGACGCTGACTGACTTTGTGAAGGAAGAATGCCGCACTAATGTTGTCTATCCTCCAGGGAAATTCATTTTCAACGCCTTCGACCTTTGTCCTTTCGACAACGTTAAAGTTGTCATTATCGGGCAAGACCCATATCACGGGCCAGGACAGGCGCACGGCTTGTGCTTCTCAGTTCAGGACGGAGTTGATTTTCCTCCTTCGTTACGGAATATCTTCAAGGAGATACAAAGCGACTTGGGTGCTCCTATTCCACAAACGGGAAACCTCACGCGGTGGGCAAAACAAGGTGTGCTGTTGCTTAACGCAACGCTCACGGTAAGGGCCAATATGGCAGGCTCGCACCAAAAACATTTACCGACGCAGTTATCAACGCCGTGGCAACGGAGAAGAAAAACGTCGTTTACATACTCTGGGGCTCGTACGCGCAGCAGAAAGCCGCAATGGTTGACCGAAACAACAATCTTGTACTGGAGTCAGTTCACCCATCGCCATTGTCGGCATCAAGAGGATTTTTCGGCAATCATCATTTCAGCCGTGCCAATCAGTATTTGGCAGAACACGGCATTAGTCCGATAGAATGGTAGAAAAATGGAAAAATTCATTTCTGTAGAAAACTATCGTCCGCGTATTGACGATTCCATTTTCCCTGAACCGATAAACTGGGAAATAGGCAAGGGCGAAGTCTGGGCAATTGTAGGCGACAATGCCAGCGGAAAGACAACAATGGCCAATATTCTGCGTGGCAAGTTCTTTGCCGAGGAGGGACAGATAACATATCATTTTCTTGAGGCAATCCGCACATCGGAGTATCAGACGCTTTGGCCCGATAAATTCATAAAAACGGTGAATTTCAAGTCGGCATATTCTACCGACGATTTCAAGCAGATGTATTACCAGCAACGTTTTCACAGTACCGAGGTTGACGAGTGCCCTATGCTGTCGGAAGTGTTCAAGCCTGCACAGATTGCAGAACTGGAAAACAACCCGTTGTTCAAGTCGCTCAACATATCGGGGCTGTTTGGACGTCGGGTGATTCATTTGTCGAGCGGTGAAATGCGCCGAATGATAATCGCCAAATCGTTGCTGGAAAAGCCAAGTATGATAATCTTCGACAATCCGTTCAACGGGCTCGACGTTCAAATGGTTCCGCAAGTTGACGGGTTGTTGTCGTCGCTGTCGCAAGCAGGTGTTCAGACAATGTTTATCTGTCCGACCGCAGACAAAATTCCTTCGTCTGCCACACACGTCTTGCAGTTGAGTGAATGCAAAATAGGCTATTGCGGCCCGATTGATGACTTTACGCCTGAAAGCGGGTGCTTAGAATCGCAAGTCAGCATAGATTGGAGCCGAATACCGACAATAGAGCCTTGTGAAAGCGATGAGATTGTCCGTATGAGCGATATTGAGATTTCATACGGCAGGCACATTGTCCAGCAACATCTGAATTGGACAATAAAAAGATGCGAGAAGTGGTCGCTTCAAGGCCCAAACGGAACTGGCAAATCGACGTTGCTGAGTTACATTTTTGCTGATAATCCGCAGGCTTACGCAAAGGATATTGCGCTGTTTGGCCGTGAGCGTGGAACTGGCGAGAGCATCTGGGACATAAAAAAACGCATTGGCTTCACTTCGTCAGAAATGCATTTATATTACAGAGAACCTGTATCTTGCCTTAAGATAGTGGAGTCGGGGTTCTTTGACAGCATCGGCCTTTTCAGAAACTGCAGCGATGAACAGGAACTGACTGCCAAATATGTGATGGACGTTGTCGGAATTAGCCATTTGAAAGACAGGTCGTTCCTGAAAATATCGTCGGCAGAGCAGCGTCTTGTTCTGTTTGCACGCACTCTAGTCAAGAATCCCGAGGTGCTGATTCTTGACGAACCGTTCCACGGTATGGACAACAAAAACTTGCAGCATTGCATCTCCATTGTTGAGGACTACTGCAAACAGCCAGGCAAAACACTTGTCTTTGTCACCCACAATGAGCACGAGTTGCCTAAATGTGTTGACAAAAAACTCGAACTAAAACGTAATAATCAATAGAATAGGCAGATATGCTTCCATTAGATAAATATAAAATTGTCCTTGCATCAAAATCGCCACGTCGCCAGGAACTGTTGAAGGCAATAGTTCCAGAATTTTCAGTAGTGTTGCGCGATACAAAGGAATCTTATCCCGAAGGTTTGCACGAAGGCCAGATAGTGGAATATTTGGCGAAACTTAAAGCCGACGCTTTTGCAGGCGAACTTGCCGATGACCAGATTCTTATAACATCAGACACAATTGTGTGGGTTGACGGAAAGGTATTGGGGAAACCAGCCGACAGGGAAGATGCAATTGCAATGCTCCGTCAGTTGTCGGGACGCAGACACTCTGTGTTTACAGGCGTCGGCATCACGACCAATGCCAGGCAGCGTGTGTTTAGCGATGTCACATATGTGCATTTCAAGCAACTGACCGATGCCGAGATAGAGTATTATGTTGACAATTACAAGCCTTACGACAAGGCAGGAGCCTACGGCATTCAGGAATGGATAGGCTATGTAGGCGTGACAAAAATTGACGGGTCATATTTCAATGTTATGGGGCTGCCAGTGCAAAAATTGTACGAAGAACTGAAAGAGTTTTAGCGTATATCGCCAAAGACATGAAATATTTTCAAAATATTGGCGTTTGTTAGATTAATGTAGTTATTTTGCCATGATTTGCAGACTTTGCCTTCGCGCAAAGTGGCAAACAGAAACAAACAGAACGAAATCCTATATGGGTATATATATGAAATTTCGCAAATTATTGTTAGCCAGTGTGGTCGTTACGCTATTTGTGACGTGCGACCGCACAGGTGATTCGTACATTGTAGGTGATGTGTTCACCGATACAAGAGCAGTGCTTGGTTATGTCGACTCATTTTCATTACAGTTGTCGACAATAAGGCTTGACAGTTTTGTCACGTCTGGCTATAGCGACATATTCATAGGTCATTTCAAGGATGAAGTAGTGGGAAATGTGACAACGGAAACGTATATTCCAATAAATATCGCTTCGCATACAACCATAGAGGAAGAGGATATATATGACAGTATTGTGATATGTTTCAAGCCTAAAGGCAATTGGCTGGGTGATACGGTTCAGCCGAAGGAAATCAAGATATATGAGGTTTTGGAAGAGATAAAGCCAAGAGAAATTGCTGAGCAGCAAATGATGTTTAACCACCAAAGTCTGAAATATAGCGACAAGGAATTGGCTACAGTAAGGATAGAACCTAATCCAAAAGTTGGGTTGGTGTCATGGGCGCGAATGTCGGACAGCCTCGGGCAAAAATGGTTTGACATGGTGAAAAACGCAGATGACGCAATGTTCGACAACATCTATTTCGAACAATTCTTCTATGGAATATGCATTGTTCCACAAACCACAGATTATACATGGGGACTTGATTTCTACAGTAATAACGAAAATGCTCTATATTCAACAGAATGGCTTATAGAGGATGCAATGGAGTTTGAAATAAGGCTTCATTACCGAAAGTCGGGCGATGATGAAGACGATTCGTTCATGACTTTCATTGCAAAGCCTAATTCATTTCAGTTTACGCATTTCGTAAATGATAGAAGCGGTACGGCATTTGAAAATCTTGAGATTGACGGAGGTAGAGTCTATTCGCAAGAAAGCAATAACATGTCTTATATACAAACAGGAAGTGGCATGGCTTTAAGAATTGACTTCCCGACACTTGCAAGTATTCAATCGGCATCGGAATATATGAGTGTGGTGGATGCCCGTTTGGTTATCAGACCACATGACTATTCATATGACGATGCATATAGATTGCCAACGATGTTGTATTTGGCATTGACCGATGAATCGAATGATTTGTTTGGCAACTTGTCTGACATTACAGGCAATATGGTGGCTTCTCCTGTATATACAGATGTGTCGACAGGCGACCCGTTTTATGATTTTTCGGTTTTGCCGTTTGTTAAGAATTATCTTAAAAACACAATAGACAATTCAATGTCGATAGTTGTGCTCCCATCAAATGCCGAGAATTCTACGGATTTTAGGCGGCTTGTAGTTGATGATAATACAAAATTCGGAGAGAATATACAATTGCAAATCTACTACACAACCTATTAACAGTATTTTAAGCCAATGATTCGTTTGTTAAAAATATCAATGTTGTTATTACTTGTGTTAGTGATAAATATTGCACTTGCACAAAACAATACCATTTCACCATATTCTAAATACGGCATAGGCTTGTATGAACAGGCTGGCTTAGGCCGAAATATGTCAATGTGTGGCACAGGAATCGCCTTGAAATCAAGACAGTTTGCAAACAATATCAATCCTGCATCATATTCATCTCTTGATTCCACCATGGTGTTGTTTGACATTGGCGTACATATGGACTATGAATATATAGAGACACATTTGGAGTCAGGCGACAAACTCAACGGCAATATATCTTATTTCGCCCTTACAATGGCCCCAAACAATAGAATGGGAATATCATTCGGAATTATGCCTTATACAAGTGTAGGGTACACCATAGTTACATCAGAATATATATCGGGTGGTGGAGAAGATAAGTACATTTCACAAGTAGAAGGTCTAGGTGGACTGACAAAGGTTTATTTGGGAGCAGGCTACAATTTGTTCAAGAATACGTCTTTGGGTATTAACGGAACCGTATTGTTTGGTCCGAAGACCGAAAGACAGACAATACAGATGCCTTATAATGCACCATTTTCAGTATATGTTGAAAATACTGATTATTATGTTGGCGGAAAACTGGATTTTGGCTTCCAGCACAATTTTGAATTGTCGAAGGATAAGGATTTGACTATTGGCGGCATTTTCAGCACTCCAGGCATAGTGCGTTGTGACAGGACCGAATTGGAAACAAATACTTTTTATCAAATAGGTTTGATAGATACAGTTTATTATGATGACGATGACGCTGATAGGTACATTAATCTTCCGGCTACGTTTGGAGCGGGGGTTTCATACAGGTCAGGTCGATTGACGTTGTCTGGCGATTTCAATTACAATCCACTTTCAAGTTTGGATGTTGACGACAAGCGTTCAAAATTGCTTGACAATAAATCGTTCAGTTTCGGATGCGAGTACATACCCGACCGGTTGGGACGTAACTATGATTTGGTGTTCCGTGGCGGAGCCGCCTATGAAACAGGAATATGCAAAATTGACCATTATACACTTAATTCTTTTCGTGTTTCTGCCGGTGTCGGATTTCGTATCAGGTCAATACGTTTTAATACGTATTGTATGTACAAGCGCCAAGGAACTCGCGACAATTTGCTGGTGCTTGACCAGTCGTTGCGTTTCGGACTCAATATCACTTATGTCGATTACTGGTTCCAAAAACGTCGGTTCTACTAATGCTCGAACTTAATTTCAGCGGTTGCGCATTGGAGGCAGGGTGCGATGAGGCAGGACGAGGCTGTCTTGCTGGACCAGTTTTTGCCGCCGCGGTTATATTGCCCGATGGCTTTTCAAACTGTATCTTGAACGATTCGAAGCAGATGACCGAAAAGAACCGCTATCTGTTGCGCGAAGTAATCTATAAGGAGGCCTTGGCCTATGCTGTGGCTAGTCTCGATGCCCAAGCCATTGACGAGATAAATATTCTCAACGCCTCAATCAAATCAATGCATCTGGCACTTGACCAATTAAGCGTTAGGCCAGAGTTCATTATTGTTGACGGCAATAGGTTCAAGCCATATAATGATGTCAGATACCAGACTATCGTAAAGGGTGACGGCAAGTATATGTCGATAGCGGCAGCATCGGTCCTTGCCAAGACTTGCCGTGACGATTATATGAAGCAGATTGCGGCCGAATTTCCTG
>CALCFP010000204.1 GCA_937900725.1 uncultured Bacteroidota bacterium
AAGTTGGATAGCACTCGATGCCAGCCATCGGCTCGTCGAGGAACAATCCTTTCATTCCCATGAATTGCGGGTAAATGAACATTTTGTCACCCATCTGCTTTGTTTCAGCCAATGCAAGATTATAGTAGAAGTTCAAGTGCCTTTCGTAATGCTGGCCTTCGCGATAATGATTCAAGATGTAATTCCAATCGTGTTCATGGGCAGCGACGGCAAAACGGAATGCCAAACGCTCTGTCTTGTCATCATATTTCCTGACAAACAGTGCAATACCGCAACCTAATGCCAAAAGTGCTAGTCCGGAACATACGATCTGCTTTTTTGAAGACAGTTTCTGATAAAGCATGCATATCAACATTGATACTGGCAAAGTCAACAACAGCAAAACCATTCTTGGGGGCGTTCCGAAACTGATGAATTTCTGCTGCTGCGGAATAATGGCATAAAGCGCATGCTCAAACGACACAGGCAACACAAACTTGTACATTATAAATGGGTATGCCAATGCGACCGCCGCTGAAATTGCGGTGTTGAGCAGATTGCTTTTTTCATGTTCGTATGCATAGATTAGCGCATTCACCACAACAAAAGCATATAACGTTGCGGGTCCGCTTATATGGTACAACAGGACTGAAAACAGCAAAGTGAAATATGGCTGAAATTTCTTGCCCTTGAACAACAGCCACAAGTTCACGACACTGACAAGAAGCAAAACCTGCATGTTTAATGCAAACGGATATTTGACATCGGACCAAACAACAAACGAAATTGCGGCAGGCATCAGCCATGCAATAATGGATGCAAGGTCGCTGGCACCAAACAGTTTCTTGATAATCCTGACTAACAGCCACGATGTAAGGAATAGTTCAAGCACAAGGAACAACGCTCCCCAAAAACGAAACATTGAAAACTGCTCAATAAACAATGAAAGATACACTGCAAGCCCGCCTGGATCGACGACGTGTGTCCAAAAGAACTCTGACGTCAAGACAAAGCCTGGTTGCTGGAATATATTGTAGCACCGTGGATCTATTATAAAATAGATATAACATAATAACAGCGCGTAGGTCACTGCCACAAGTGTCCAATAGACTGATTTTTTCATACGCCAATATTTAAAAACTGACAAACTTAACAAATTGGATGAAGTGCGTTCCATTAATCGAGCGTTTTTTCTGCACTACTTTTCCTGGCAAATATCTGGCGAAGGCGCAAGGAGCGCAGACTACATAAAGTCGAATAGCACGAACCCGACAATTATCATACTGAAATTCTGCAACATAAACTACAACTTCTTGTAAAAACAATATCAAGGATTTGAATCGACTATACATATTATTAATGGAGACTTCCATTATTTCCCGATTATTATTTTTCCGACAAAGTCTTTTATCCAATCTTTTTGAATGTACACTTACTCGGGCTTGTTTTGCATAGCATCATTCACAAATTCGGTAGGTGTCTTGCCGAACTGCTTGCTAAAGCACTTGCTGAAGTATTTAGGGTCAGAGAAGCCGACCATATAGGCAACCTCGGTGATTGGCATCTTGTCTTGCGAGAGTATCATAGATGCCTTGTTCAAGCGGTGACGACGCACAAACTCGACCAACGAAACGCCTGTGAGCGCCTTGATTTTCTTCAGGACGGACGAGTGGCTCATATTCATCTTGTCGACTATTGTTGATACGTCAAAACCGGTATCGGAAATGTTATCCTCGATAATGTCGATAATCTTGCTCAGGAACTTCTCATCCATACTGGTAATGGTTATATCGCGAGGCTTGAGCAGAATCTTCTGGCTGTAAAGATCGATGAGATGTCTGCGTGTCGACAGCAACTGGCTCACCTGCGCCTCGAGCACATTGAGCGCAAACGGCTTGCTGACGTAGCGGTCGGCACCTTGCTCGTAGCCTTCGATAATGGCTTCTTCGGTGGCACGCGCCGACAACAATATCACGGGTATGTGGCTAGTCTCGATAGTCGACTTGACAAGCGAGCATAGTTCACGGCCGTCGA
>CALCFP010000205.1 GCA_937900725.1 uncultured Bacteroidota bacterium
TGTAGGCGAAGTGAAGACTTGCATACCACACCCCGACTCCGACCATATGCACATCACAACTGTTGATGTGGGCACAGGCGAAATATTGACAATTGTATGCGGTGCGCCAAACGTAGCAACAGGCCAAAAAGTGATAGTCGCAACCATAGGCACAGTGCTCTACGACGGCGACAAGGAATTCACCATCAAGAAATCGAAATTGCGCGGAATAGACTCATTCGGTATGCTTTGCGCCGAAGATGAAATTGGCGTAGGAACATCACACGACGGCATCATCGTACTTCCAAACGACATAAAAATTGGCACACCTGCCTCCGAATATTTCAATGTAGAGAACGATACAATAATAGAGGTCGACATAACCCCTAACCGTGTAGATGCCGTTTCGCACATAGGCGTTGCCCGCGATTTGGCACTGGCGCTTGGCACCAAATACACCGTTCCAAGTGTCGACGAGTTCAAGACCGACAACAACAGCCGTCCAATCGGCGTTGAAATTGAAGAGAAGAACGGATGCTTCCGATATGCAGGCGTAACCATAACAGGCATCAAGATTGCGCCATCGCCAAAATGGCTACAGGACCGCCTGAAGGCCATCGGGCTTAACCCAATCAACAATGTTGTCGATGTATCGAACTTCATACTGCACGAGTTCGGTCAACCGCTCCACACCTTCGATGCCGACCAAATTGCAGGCGACAAGGTGATTGTGAAGACGATGCCCGCAGGAACCAAGTTCACCACACTCGACGGAGTTGAGCGCTCACTCGACGCCAAAGACCTGATGATTTGCAACGCAAACGAGCCAATGTGCATCGCAGGCGTATTCGGCGGACTGAAATCGGGCATCAGCGACAACACCACATCAGTGTTCATTGAGAGCGCATACTTCAACCCTGTATATGTGCGCAAGACAGCACGCCGTCACGATTTGCACACCGAGGCCTCGTTCATTTTCGAGCGCGGTGTCGATCCGAACATAACCATCACCGCACTTAAACGCGCATCACTATTGATAAAAGAGACTGCAGGCGGGCAAATAAGTTCCGACATAATCGACATTTATCCTGAACCTGTAAAACCATTCGACATCACAGTACGCTACGCTCAGATAAACAGACTGATTGGCGAGGAAATCCCGAAAGATTTTGTCAAAAAAGTGATAAAAGGAATGGAAGCCGAAATTGTTTCAGA